>NZ_JCAUBA010000012.1:0-236488 GCF_059692235.1 Paenibacillus sp. J2R1T-4
AGGCGTGATGGAGAACGGGTTAGTTAAACCAACACTTGAAGGAGCCCCGCAAGGGGGGCCATTGAGTCCGTTGCTATCCAATATCGTACTGGACGAATTGGACAAAGAATTAGAGAAACGTGGACACCACTTCGTCCGCTATGCGGACGACTGTAATATTTACGTGAGAACGAAGAGGGCAGGCGAACGAGTCAAGGCATCCGTTACCCAATTCATCGAGACGAAACTGAAACTGAAGGTAAACCAAACCAAAAGTGCGGTAGACCGTCCATGGAAACGAAAGTTTCTGGGATTTAGTTTTAGTGTGAACAAAGAGCCGAAAGTGAGAATTGCCAAGCAAACCTTAAAGAAAGCGGTGGCTAAGATTCGAACGATTACCTCTAGAGGAAAGTCGATGAAGATGGAAGAGCGAATCAAGGAACTCAACCAATACCTAGTTGGATGGTGTGGATATTTCTCGCTCGCGGACACGCCAAGTGTCTTTCAGGAATTGGATGAATGGATTCGAAGAAGGCTACGAATGTGCCTTTGGAAACAATGGAAGAAACCAAGAACCAAAGTAAAAAGGCTACTATCCTTAGGAGTTCCTAAAGACAAAGCCTTTGAATGGGGCAATACCCGCAAAGGATATTGGCGAATTGCTTGCAGTCCAATTCTTCATCGCGCCCTAGACAACCAATATTGGAAATCGAACGGACTGAAGAGTTTAATGGACAGATATAACTCATTACGGAATATTTCATGAACCGCCGTATACCGAACGGTACGTACGGTGGTGTGAGAGGTCGGGAGTTAATCACTCCTTCCTACTCGATTTGCTGCGAGCATTGTAATTATCGCGAGCGAGTTACTGCCGCCAAGGCAGGCCGCGGCATTGTATCGCCGGAACGGTGCGGCCACAGGCTTGTAGGCTTAGCCGGATCCGTGCTGCGATCACCGGGATGCTGCACGGCAATGAACAGCGTCTGCTCGTTCGGCGTGAAGGCGGGTGCGGCAAGTGCGGCTTCTACAGGTGCGGCGGCGAATTGGGTGACCGCGTCTGGACCGTCCTGCAAGGGAAGAACGTACAACCCGTTATTCTCGAACGTGCGGTAAGCCCCTTGGTGCAGCTTGGAGCTGTGGATTGCACTGGCGACCCACAATTGTCCGCTCCGATCGAAGGCGATGCCTGCTGGGGAGCTGAATCCGGATTGGCGGCCACCCGAGGCGATCTGTTCGAATTCGAATTCCACGGCGTCTGCATCACCATCGT
Organism: Paenibacillus sp. J2R1T-4; assembly: GCF_059692235.1. Classification (NCBI taxonomy): domain Bacteria; kingdom Bacillati; phylum Bacillota; class Bacilli; order Caryophanales; family Paenibacillaceae; genus Paenibacillus; species Paenibacillus sp. J2R1T-4. Next base: position 1,253 of record NZ_JCAUBA010000012.1, read on the forward strand.
TCTCTATCAGACGAATAATTTGCCCGTGCATGTTACCGTGGCGGTCGTTGCCTGTTAACGACACGAACAAGCTACGGTCCGCAGGATGAAGCACGAGACCGCCCTGACGGTCAAGCGGTGTCGCACCCAGGACGAGAGCCGCTTCGTGCGCATGCGCCAGCACATCGGTCTGCTCCTGGAACATGGCCCGAAGCTGGTCCACCCCGTAGGAAATGGTATTCGGAATTTGCAGGTCCGATCGATTCAATTCTCTCTTTACATTCTCAACCGTCAGCTCAATCCATTGGCCCATTGCCAAATCTGCGGCATAGAGCACCCCTGAAGTCAACAGATCCGAGTTGTTCAAGCCCCGGGTCGCGTCGAATGTCCCGCTGCTTACAAACTTGTACAGGCAGCCGTCACCGGAGGAATCCCCCATATAAACGACGACGCGGCTGTCGCTGCTCAGACCCATAACAGCGCCGGAATGGTGGAAACGTCCCAATGCGGTGTGCTTGCACGGCTTGAATTGCGCGTCTGCAGGCGCAACCTCCGCTACCCAGCCGTAATGGCTCGGGTCGAGTCCCGCCACGCGGCATGTACGCTCGAATTCTCCCTCGCATGTAAGCACCGTGCCCCACAGTGTTGCGCCACCTGTCTCATTGGCGAAGGTGCCTTGAACGAGCACCGCCCCGTTAACTGCTTTCGCGCCGCGGACAGGACCCGTTAATCGAAAGGGTTCCAGTCCGGTTATGCGTCTTGCCACAGACGAGGAAGCAGCCATTCGCCATGTCCCCTCAGAATCCCGATACACCTCTAGCACGGATCCGCCTTGATTGTATAGGCAAGCCGTTATCTGTTTCGGAGTGTAGCTCACCTCGTTCAGCCGATCATGCCCCCACAAGGGGTGAGAGGCCGAATGATTGACATATAGCAGTCCTTTTACACTGGAACCCTGGTCCGGGAAGTATACAGCAGAACTGCAATCGTAACCAAAAAGTTCCCCTTTGGTATTGATCGGATCGCCGTAAGCCGCAATAATCTCATAGTTGGAATCCTGTGGAAGGTTGAGCTCATCACTGGAAGACGGCTTCACGCGAACTCCGCTTCCGGTAACAGGAGGCGATACCGCTCCGAATAATAGCTCTTCAGCATATGCAGTGCCAGTTCCGCCAACGAGAGCCGAAAGGCCTGACGTTGCGGATGCCAGTACGGCTGCGCTCGAGCCGAGATAGACCAAAAATTTGCGTCTGGTTAGTTTTTCAATGGGGACCATGGCTTCCTCCAGATTCATATTGGATGACTGATCGGTATGAATAACTTTTGTCATATAAAAATTGTAAAAAATGGGTACACGTATGTAGAGTTTGGGTAAATAGGCATATAGTATCTCTCTCGAATTATTTGTAACATAGTTACTATTAATGAGAAAGGGCACAAAGGACCTTTTTTGACTTTAGGAGGGAGCTAGGCTGGATATTCGTGCATCTAAAAAAGAAGATGAACCCTTTCTGTATGCGCTTTATGCGGAAACTCGACAGGATGAACTGATTGCCTGGGGCTTGCGTCCTGACGAATCAGAGCCCTTCCTGCGCATGCAGTTCAACCTTCAAAAGCAGTCATACGCTATGCAGTATCGCGGAGCCGACCCTTTCATTGTGATGGAGGAAGGGACACCCATAGGTCAAATCAGAGTTTACCGCAGTGAAATGGAAATTATAGTGGTGGATATTTCTTTTATACAAGGTTGCCGCAATGAAGGGCGTGGAACTGGTCTGATTCGCGGCCTTCAAGAGGAGTCGCGGATTGGAGGACGAACTTTACGACTCAGCGTGCTGGAAGGGAATAAGGCACGAAGGTTATATGAGAGATTGGGCTTTGCCATCAGAGAAAGGCAGAGCCCTTACTTGTTGATGGAGTGGCGTTGATAAGGGGTGATGTTGAGTAAGACGCATGTTCTTCGAGTACGTTCATAAAAGAGGAGGGGCATTATGGAACCGTATATTGGTGAAATACGATTATTCGCAGGCAATTTTGCACCCATAGGCTGGGCATTCTGCAACGGTCAGGTGGTCAACATTACCGACTACGAAGTGCTTTTCGTACTGCTTGGAACAACGTACGGAGGGGACGGGGTGACGACCTTCGCACTGCCGGATCTGATGGGAAGGCTGCCTGTACATCAGGGACAAAATCCTGCAACGGGAACTACCTTCACGCTTGGGCAAAAAGGCGGTTCTGAGGAGGTTACCCTTACGGCCAGCCAAATGCCGGCGCATTCTCACACTGTGCTCGCTTCTTCCCTGGATGGCAAAGTATCCAGTCCGCAAAACGCCTACTGGGCTTCTACCGCAATCAATCCTTATGCTGCAGCTTCCACACCGAACAGGGGGATGAGACCGAACGCAGTTTCCGTTGCTGGAGGGAGCATGCCTCACAATAATACAATGCCTTATCTTGCAGTCAGCTTTATTATAGCGCTGGAAGGCATTTTTCCGAGTCAATCATAATCCTGTAAATCAGGGAAGGAGACGTATCGTGGAACCATTTTTAGGAGAAATCCGATTGTATTCAATTGGCTACGCACCACGAGGTTGGGCGCTCTGTAACGGACAATTGCTGGCGATCAACGTAAATCAGGCGTTGTTCTCTATTCTGGGGAACATGTACGGGGGCGATGGTATGACGACCTTCGCGCTGCCAGATCTGCGGGGACGAGTACCTGTACACCCTGGATCCGGAATATCGCTAGCAGGGAAAGCAGGCGAGGAGGCGCATACACTTAGCGTTTCGGAAATCCCGTCTCACACCCATCAGGCTCTCGCCAGCACCAGCATCGCAACGACCGCATCGCCTGACGGCAACGTATGGGCAGGCTTGTCTGTTGGAGGTTATATCAGCGACTCGTCTCCTAACGTATCCATGAACCCTGGGGCACTTGCACCTGCTGGAGGCAGCACTCCCCATACTAACTTGCAGCCTTACACTGTCTTTTCCTTTTGTATTGCCATCTCGGGCATATTTCCGTCAAGAGAGTAGGAGGAATGAAAGATTATGTCTGAAGCATATTTAGGTGAAATTCGATTGTTTGCGGGGAATTTTGCCCCAAGATACTGGGCTTTGTGTAATGGTCAAATTATGTCGATCTCTCAGAATTCTGCTTTGTTTTCCATTCTGGGGACTACATATGGTGGCGACGGGATGACGACCTTCGCGCTGCCGAACTTGAGCGGAAAAGCTCCGATGCACTGGGGGGGCGGACAGGGGCTTACGCCTAGAGTTTTAGGCGAGATGGACGGGGAAGCTGCTGTCACCTTGCTGCAATCTGAGCTCCCTGCGCACACGCATGTGCCGATGGGACAGTCGGACTCCAACAGTCCAAGTCCTGAAGGGAGCGTATGGGCCAAAACGATCGGAAGGCGGGGCACTCCCGCATACGTCAATGCAGACCCGAATGCTCAGATGGGGATTCAGGCGATCCAAGTGCAAGGCGGCAACGCCGCTCATAACAATAGACAGCCTTACATAGCGATCAACTTCATTATTTGTTTGTCGGGCATTTTCCCTTCAAGACCTTAAATATAAAGCAGAGCTTATCGGAGAGGAGTGAGAAACATAATGCAACAACCTATCACGAATGTAATACCAGTAGAGGGGGGAAAGGCGAAGACTTCCGCTTCCGTTCGGTGGCTGCTGCTGTTCATGTTCAGCCTGGTGGGGTCCATTCTGTTTTTGATCATGCCGACCGGGCAAGCACAAGCAGCGGTTTTTAGTGTGATCGATACTATGGATACGGTTGATGCGGCTCCGGGCAACGGTACATGTGCCGATAGCAGGGGGAAATGTACGCTGCGGGCTGCGGTGATGGAGGCGAACAGCTTGCCGGGAGCAGATACGATCGAGATCATGCCCGGAACTTACATGCTGACTCTGGCAGGAGTAAACGAGAACGGATCCGCAACCGGAGATCTGGATATTCTGGATCATGTTACACTTACTGGAAGCGGCGGCAATGCTGAAGGGACAGCGGACTTAACCATCATTCAAAGCGGTACAGGACCCGGGCTCGGGATAGATCGGGTGATTGATATTAACCCTAATCTGGATCTGAATCTTAACGTTACGATTCAATCCGTCTGGATTCGTTATGGAAAGCTGTCTGCCGACGAATTTGGAGCAGGTATTACTGCAGATACGGGTGAAGGAGCCGGTGCGATCCATATTTACAATGCAGTCCTCAGCGACAACAGCAACACGAACGCCTCTGGACTAGGTGCAGGTGTATTTGTATCCGGCGTATCCGGGACAGTGAAGATCGAGAAGAGCAAGATCAATTCCAACACGGCTCAATATCGCGGCGGAGGCTTGTATTTCGAGGGGACGGCTTCCTTGGAAATGTTGTCTACTGAGGTGGATGGGAATAGGACCATTAACAGCGGCGGAGGCGGTCTTTTTCTAGATGGAACGGGTTCCCGGATCATTAGGGGCAGCACCATATCCAATAATATTGTGTCCAACACTTCTTCATCGATTGACGGAAGCGGTGGAGGTGTTTTCTCGAACTCCCAGTTAACGCTGGAGAACTCTACAATTAGCGGCAATAAGGCTGGAGTCAATGGCGGCGGGCTAATACTGGCCTCCAATGGGTCGAATACGCTGAGAAGTATAACCGTTACACAAAATACGTCTGATTCGGATCAAGATACGGTTGGCGGCGGTGGCGGGATTCATGTGAGCGGCACTTCTATTCCTACATTGTTCAACAGTATTGTGGCTGGAAACATGAAGGGGAACAGCAGTGCGGCGAATGATATTTCGGGGAGTGTGAATGCGGCTGATAGTAAAAACAATTTGATCGGAAGCGGCGGGGCAGGAGGATTGCTGAACGGAGTGTCAGGCAATAAGATTGGCTTCGCCGATCCGAAGCTGGGACCGCTAGCGAGCAATGGCGGATTAACGAGAACGCATGCACTGCTTCCTGGAAGCCCGGCATTGGATGCGGGGCTTAACTCGGCGGCACCGTCCTCTGGATTCGACCAACGCGGCAGCGGGTATACGCGGCTAGCGGATGCCGCTGATCCGGGCGTCATTGCCGATATTGACATCGGGGCCTTTGAATCGCATCCGATGGTCGAAGACCTGCTGGACACATCGATGAACAGCGGAAGCATGAAGTCGATCCCATTCCAGGTCGGCGATGCCGTATCAGGTATCGCGACTGTAACCGCTTCGTCCGGCAATGCAACACTTGTACCGAATGCGGAGGGCAATTTGTCCTTGTCGGGAACGGGGGCAAGCCAGACATTAACTGTAATTCCCGCAGCAGGCAAGAGCGGGACAGCAACGATCACGGTAACGGTCGTGAGCACATCAGGCTTCTCCGTGACGGACTCATTCGTGCTAACTGTAGTCGCAGTTCCGGATTTGACCATTGCGAAATCTCATGTTGGGGACTTCAGGCAGGGACAGCCTGGGGTATATACAATCACGGTGGGGAATAACGGCAATGCGCCGACAACCGGGATTGTAACTGTAACGGATGTGTTGCCCGCCAAGCTGACCGCCACGGCGATTAGCGGAACGGGGTGGAACTGCGTTCTTCTTACGTTGACCTGTACGCGGTCCGATGTTTTGAATTCGTCGGCGAGTTACCCAGTTATTACTTTAAATGTTAATGCGGCTTCGGACGCTCCGACGAGCGTGACCAATACGGCGAGCGTAACTGGGGGCGGGGATTCGAATGCTGCCAATAATACGGTAACAGATCCGACCGTAGTGAATGGGGCGGACGTAACCACGACGAGTTTGACCTCATCAGGAGCGAGCGTGTATGGGCAGACCTTAACCTTGACGGCTGAGATTGCCGTCGTACCGCCGGGAACGGGGACCCCAACCGGGATGGTGACCTTCAAGGAAGGAGCTGCTGTTCTCGGAACTGGCATGCTGGACTTGGATGGAAAAGCAGTCTTGACGCTTTCATCGTTGTCCGTTGGCACTCATTCCATAACCGCCACCTACGGGGGCGATTCACTCCATGCGCCGAGCACCTCTTCGGTATTCTCACAAACTATCAATAAAGCGTCGGTGAGTGCTGCTCTAACCGCCTCGGGGAGCACGAGCAAGTTCGGTGAGTCCGTAACGTTCACAGCGGCTGTGACCGTTACGGCACCGGGCAGCGGAACGCCGGGCGGCAATGTGACATTCAAGGATGGCGCTAATGTGCTTGGTACGGTTGCTCTGAATGGCAGCGGAACGGCGGTCTATACGACCTCGAATCTGTCTGTTGGCAGCCATAATGTGACTGCAGAATATGGCGGCAGCATCGAGTATGCAACCGGTGTATCCAATGTGTTGGGTCAGACGGTAAACAAAGCAGATACCGCGACAACAGTAACGAGTTCGTCCGTGAACACCGCTTACGGCGGGCCGGTTACATTCACCGCTGCTGTAGCTTCGCTTACACCTGGCAGCGGAACGCCGAGCGGCAGCGTGACGTTCATGGACGGGGCAGTTACGCTTGGAACGGCATTGTTGGACGGAACCGGCACAGCTACACTCACAACTGCCGAGCTTCTGGTTGGAAGCCATGACGTGACGGCCGTGTTCAATGGCAACGGCAGCTATGCCGGTAGTGAGTCCGATACACCGGTAACCGTTACAGTCGGTAAAGCGGGCACCGAGACGACAATTACGGTATCGTCACCAACAATCGTATATGGCCAGACGATAACGATTACCGCTGCCGTGTACGCGGTTGCACCTGGCGGCGGAACGCCGGATGGCACAGTGACGTTCAAGAACGGGGCCGCGATACTCGGTACGGCGGCGTTGAACGGATCTGGTGTTGCAGACTTGACGGTATCAACTTTATCTATCGGAACCTTCAGCTTGACGGCGGAATACAGCGCCAATGCGAAATATGAAGCAAGCGTGTCGACTCTTCCCACTGCTGTAACCGTAACTAAAGGTTTTACCGATACGGTCTTGAACAGTTCGACTTCGGCTATTGTGTACGGGGAGTCGATTACCTTCACTGCAACCGTCACGGCAGCGGCACCGAGCATTGGAACGCCGGATGGCACGGTGACGTTCAAAGATGGCGCAGCGTTGCTAGGGACCGTTCCGTTGAACGGGCTCGGCTCGGCCGCCTTGACGACGTCGGCATTGACGGTCGATCTTCATAATGTGACAGCCGAATATAGTGGCAGCCCCTACTATATGGCGAGTGCCCCTGCAACGCCATATTCGGTTGTTGTGGGGAAGGCGTCAACCTCAGGCACGGTATCCAGCACAGTATCAATGGCCGTATATGGCCGTGAGGTGACGGTGACAGCAGTTGTAGTTGCATCCGCGCCGGGTAGCGGCATACCATCCGGCAGCGTCGTGTTTAAGGATAACGGAGTCGAGCTCGGTACGGCAGCCCTGAACGGCACTGGGCAATCCTCATTCTCGACCGCGGCATTGGATTTGGGCATGCATGCCATCACGGCCGAATATCTCGGGGATGCTTCCTATTCCGGAAGCATGTCGCCATCGTTCAACTTGACAATTGCGCAGCATTTGACAGGGGTAATGCTCGGTACTTCGGTGACCGAAACGGTTTATGGACAGCCCATTATGTTGACGGCAACGGTCCATTCAGACGAGGTCCCTACGGGGGCTATTACCTTTAAGAACGGAGCTGATGTGATCGGCACAGCCGCTTTGAACGGCTCCGGGCAGGCGGTACTTGAATGGATATCATCGCTTCCGGGCGATTACAGCCTTACGGCGGTTTACTCTGGAGATGTACAGAACCTTCCAAGCGAATCCACTCCAGTTTCTGTCAAGGTTAAGCCGGCGCAAACGGCGACGACCGTGATAACGGACGCTAGGGTAGCAGCTGGAGCAACATGGACGATTACTGCTTCGGTAAAAATCAATGCTCCTGGCACAGGAATACCGAGTGGATCCGTTAGCTTCAGGAACGAATCCGGCCTGCTCGGGACGGTACCGCTCAGCGCTTCGGGAGACGCCACACTAACCGTGGGGCCGTTCCCGATCGGGACGTATACCCTAACGGCGATTTATTCAGGGGATGCGTACTTTCAGGGAAGTACTTCGAATAAAGTTGTCGAAGTGTACGATCCGAATCCTCCAGAGACTGATAACGGAAATGGTAACGGCAACGGCAACGGGAATGGAAATGGAAATGGTAATGGTAATGGCAACGGCAACGGCAATGGCAACGGCAATGGCAACGGTAACGGGAACGGGAACGGCAATGCTCCCGAGCTGGAGTGGCTCATCCCGATGGCTGATCCATCCTTTACTCTTGTTGTCCTAAAGTCAACCGTTACACTATCCGGAGGGGAGCAGCTGATCCGTATATCTGCCAGTGACCTGGCGGACAGCTTGAAGCAGGCGCAAGGTCCTTTAATCATCGTGATTCAGGTTCCGGCGGGCAGTGACAAGAACAGGATTGAACTTACCGCTGCAATGATGTCGCAGATATATGCTCACAATCCACTCAACCGACTAGGCATCTCCATGGATGAGGTATCGAAAGAGCTATTGCCGACGCTGTTCACGCCTGAGGAGGTCGCTGCAGCTCTAGGCATTTCCGTGACCGAAGCGTCCAAGGCGGGCCTTAACATTGAAATTACGAAACGGAACGATTTAACGATACCGAATGAAATTATGAAGGCTGTCAACATTTCAATTCGCGCGAGCGAAGGCGGAAGAACGGCGGAGCTGAATAAGTGGAACGGCCATTATATAATGCAGGCATTCACGCTTCCGGCTTCCATTGATCCGAAGCATGTCGTTGGCGTTGCGATTGGCAAGGATGGCAAAGTATACCCCATTCCTACTCGGATTGTTGGGGTGGATGGTAAGAGAGTGGCGATCTTACAGACCGATCATAATGGAACTTTTACGTTGGTGACTCATTCTAGCTCTTTCACGGATATTAATGATACATGGGCCAGAGAAGCGATTCAGCAAATGGGTAACAGCATGCTCGTCGATGGATATCCGGACGGAAGCTTCCGTCCATCGGAGAGCGTGACGCGCGCCGAATTTACTGCCATGCTCGCCCGAGCGATGGGGATTGAGGTTTCGGTCTCGGAAACAACCGGCTTCGCGGATGTCGGATCGGATGACTGGTACTCCGGCTACATCGGTCCTATGATCGAGGCAGGAATCATCAACGGCTACGAGGATGGCACCTTCCGAGGCAACAAGCAAATATCCCGGGAAGAGGCAGCAGTTTTGTTAACCAGGGTGGCTGCATACGTCAAGTCGCATGATAAGCGGGACAACAGCGGTCAGCCGCAGAACTTCGAGGACCGCGACCAGATCGGGGATTATGCGCGAGAGGCGATCGAAGCCGCTCAGCAGAGCGGTCTGATCAACGGCTACGAGGACGGAACATTCCGTCCGCAGGGTTCCGCGAATCGTGCGGAAACCGTAACGATGATTATCAATCTGCTTCGATTCCTTCAATTTATCAATTCCTGAGTATAAGCGACAAAAGCCAGAGGAGACATCCCCCGGCTTTTGTTTTTTATAGTAGGGTAAGTTTTAGAGGCCTGGCAATACTCTAGATCTATATCACGGATGTTAGGATAAGTCACTTTACTACTGGCTATTTTGGCAATCTCGGCACTTATCCATCAATTAACCAATCCAGCTATCCTCTATTTCCATGAAACTACACTATTTTCTCTGAAACCGGCTCTTTAACCAGTAGTAGCACTTGCTATCCTCGAGCAAATAATCGATTCAGCACAATTAGTCTATAGCAGAATTGGCTAACCGATCTCTAGGGGAGCCTAGCTCATCCATGTACAATGAATGGTTTGCCAGAAATCGAAATTTTAAATTTGAATTATACCTTATATTTGGTAGACTATTTGTATGATAAATGGGTGAACATAGAGGGGGGTTTTTATGAAGAAGATAGAGGCCATCATTCGTCCAGAGAAATTGCGTGAAGTAATTGAAGCTTTGAGGGAAATTCAAGTGACTGGGTTCACTGTTACGCAGGTGCAGGGGCGAGGTCAACAGAAAAGCGCTACCGGCGCTTATCGAGGTAAAGCATACACCGTTAATTTACATTATAAAGTGAAAATGGAGATCGTCGTCTCTGAGCATAAGGTGCAAGAAACGATTCAGACGATTATTCATACAGCGCAGACAGGTGAAATGGGAGACGGCAAAATATTCGTCATGCCAGTGCTCGAAATGTACAGTGTACGTACCGGACAGCTGAATGAAACGAACGATGAGCCTCATCGTACGTGAGCTGTAATCCAGAAGCCGCGCCCAGCGCGGTTTTCTGCTTTCATTCGGAATGAAGTATTATGTAGTTAAAAAGAAAAGCAGTAGAGAAGGGAGTGTCGTTAAGGTGAGGAGACTTTTACAAGTTGTCGCTAGCATCGTTCTGGTCCTTGGACTGGTTGGATGCGGGAGTGCGGGCAGCGAAGCGGGGAATAAGAAGGCGGGCAAGCTGGAGCAGCAGGTAGCAAGCATTGCTTCCATGACAATCGTAACTTCGGCAACTAACCAATCCGTAACTAAGACGGATTCTGCTTCTGTAGAACGTTTTATCAAGGCGATAAAAGAAACTAAATTCAGTACGGGTCAGTTGGATATTGCAGGTGCGGATTACACGGTCACATTAGAGTTGAAGGACGGAACGAACCGTACCTATTCATGGTGGCTAGGAGAAAAGTACACAGGGTTATTGACGGTTACGGATCAAGTGGGGCACTATAAGCTGCCTGAGGCAACGAAGCAGGATTTGCTGAAATTGTTCAGCACCAATTAGCGTTTGTATTCGGGCAAAAGGCCGCCGATGTATTCGAGGAAGTTGAAGTCTCGGTCTATACCGGATAGCCAATCGTCAGTCACGTACTGCAATTGGTTCGTTGTTGTCTCTAACACGGCCATGCTTCCGGGTTGAACTCGCCTGTGCACGCCATTATCCCTCAGATCAACTAACACGTTAAGCCCCAGGTAGGTTGTAGCCCCGTAGGCTCGTGGACCATTCATGTGGTGATAATGACCAGCGATCAGATATTGCGGGGTGATTGTGGCAATGAGATCTGATATCAGGGTCGAGCCTTGGGTATGGCCAAGAAAATTAGTACCGATTCCATATGGAGCATCGTGGGTGATGAGGATATCGATCTCGCCTGGTTTCAATTGGTTAAGGCTGGCATATGCATCGGGTTCAATCGACCTGCGATCATGCTCCCGCGTTTGGATGCCTCCGAGAAAAGCCATTTTTACATGATTCAGCTCCCAAACCGTACCATCCTTCACATAGTGAAATAAATCAAACGGATCGACGCATACCTTGCTTTCTTGGGCGTCTTGAGCGTGTTGAGTGTGTTGAGTGTGTTGAGCCTCCAACCAATCAAAATCCTCGTGATTCCCCCGTATAAAGTAAATGGGACTTTGCAGCACATTCGCCCGAATGAAGTGAAGACATTCCGCTGTTCGCCCTTCGGCTTGCAGCAACCGCATGAAATCCAACTCTGCCGGATCTTGCCGCACATATTTCTCGTTTCTGACATCATCCGATGGATCGGGGTACGCACCTAGGTCACCCACCTGAATAATGAGATCCAGCTTCTGGCCCGTTCGTACCTGCCACGCCGTTATTAGCGCTAACGTATGGAACACCCTGCCGTGAATATCTCCTATAAATCCAATTCTCAATGAATTACCTCCCGATATTTAATTGGGTGAATCGTAAAAAGTATATATAATCTCCCTCAAAAAAGATACAATAATATCCAACTACAGCGTAAAGGGGAAAATGTTAGATGATGGATCCCAAGGTTAAACAAGCTTTAGACACCACCCTAAGTAACTGGAAGGCCATGTCGATTGCAAGAGACATAGACGAATCTGAAGCGGCTGCGAATAACTTTGAGTCTTCTTTTTATATATTTATCGATGCAGTACGCGGGTGGTTCCAGGGATTAGACCAGCAACCTGAGACATTGGAGGAATTCATGGGGCTCGCGATGGTTGAAGAGATTCTCGAGCTGCTTCCGGTGCCGCTGCATCTGAATTTTGAGACCGAAGCTGAGCTTATTTTTGAGGGCGTGGATCGAATCGATGATGAAAAGTATGATTAGCTTACTATCCAAATAAAAATATAAAGAAAGCCTTTCTGCGGAAAAGGCTTTTTTTTTCGCATGTACTTATTTGCGCATTACTGGAACTTAACCCCGACTATGTTGTCTAATAGGATGAGGGGGTGTGGACTTGAAGCTCAAGTATTTGAAGCATTTGTCACACCACGACGATGCAGGCATGATCATAAACGATCTTATGAAAGAATATGGACACGATATTTGGAGCTATGCTTATGTTATGACCAAGCGAAGAGAGGCTGCGGATGATTTGATGCAGGATGTGTTTCTGAGTGCTTTTCGGCAGATGCATTCGTTTCGCGGGGAATCGAGCATCAAGACATGGCTCCTGACAATGACCCGCAATAAATGCCTGAACTACCTGAAGTCTGCCTTCCTGCGCAAAGTAACCCTAATGGACATAATCCGATCCCCTGAAACGGTTCATTCAGCCGAGCAACAATTGATCGATCGAATTCAGACGCAAGAGATATGGAATATTGTGATGAAGCTTCCTGTCAAATACCGGGAGGTCATTCTATTGGAAGCCCACTATGGTTACACGGAGCAGGAAATGGCGGAATTGCTTAATGTGCCTAACGGTACGATCAAATCACGACTGCATAGAGCACGAGCAAAGGTAGAAAAAGCAATGAAGGAGGCTGACATCCAATGAAGGAGCATCCGATACCAAGCTGGTATAAGCAGCTCGAGCAGACGCCTTGGGGACCTCCCCGACTCTCGATAGAGAGTATGAACAAGCTCGCTGATCGGGCTAACGGCAAAGTAACAAGAGGCAAATGGAGGATCCGCGAGCTTTCATGGATAGGGGTTGGGGCGGCAGTTGTAGTGTTATTCATTATTTTTGGGCTCAGTAATCCTTCACCCGAGCAAACGGCCGATCTTCCACCGACAACCCCTCCTCTTCCAACCAATAATGTGCATATGACTTACCCGAGCGCCTCGTGGAAAGATGGCATCAAAATATTCGAGGCTTTTCCAGGCGGAGACACGGAATCAGGTCGCGCTAATGGCAGCTGGTGGAACATATATATACCGTTCGAGGAGCTGAAGGGCAGCAGGCTGCGTGTGGATGCGGTGCATAAGCAAACCGGAATGAAGTTCAGTGAAATACCGGAAGTGGAGTTAGCTGCTCCTACACTTGCTTACAACGACTTCACCAGGATATCCTCGCGTTTTGATGTCCCTTATGGAGGGGTGTGGGAATATACGTTGTATTTGAATGATAGTAAACTCGGCGAGGTTGCATTTGATATTCCTGAAGGGAGCTGGCAGGCTAGCTCTACATTCCCTTACGATAGCTATACTCTTACAGGAGTCAAAGGAAGGCTTGGCTTCTTGAATGTAGGACTCAGGGCTGGTCTTCCCAAGAACAAATTTATGTGGTATTTCTGGGGGAGGGATGATGCTGAGACACGGTCTCTTTTTGCTAAGAAGCTTTCTATTATCGGAACTCTCAAAGGCAGTCGTACCTCTCTCACAATATTCGAAGGGTCCATTGGAACACCCAATCCTAACGTAAAGCCACCAATACCGGATAATGATAAGAGAGCGATGTCACCGGCTATGATGACACTGCCCACTGCCGGAATCTGGAGATTGGATGCAATCATTGATGATAAATGGTTCGGTAGTATATTTGTTGAGGTGAAGTGAAGCTTACAACACTACAAAGCCCTCGTCATCCTGGACGAGGGCTTAAGCAGTGCGCACAGCTGAGGAACATGAATCTCTCGCTTACTTTGCTTTAAATACGGATCCGTCTTTTAGCACGACTGCTACTTCACTGCCGTCGTTCAAGGATACTGTTCTGGCAATTTTTTGTTTAAAGGAATAGGTGTGGAGCAGTTCCCCGGATGCGGATAGCTCTGCCAGCTTACCGTTATCCATCGTTACGATTATTTTGGAATCCGAAATCCCTTGAACAACGTCCACTCCAAGAACGCGATCACCGACGTCGGCCCTCCACATCAATGTTCCGTCTTCATGAAAGGAGTACACTTGATGTCCTTCCGAACCTGCTACAATTTCTGATTTTCCATCTTGATCATAATCACCGGCCCATATGTCGGTTACTTCACCTCCGACGTTATAGCTCCAAAGTTTGACCAGACTTCCGTTGTATTTGATGACGTGAATGTGATTTTGCTTGGTGCCAAGTGCAATGGTCGGAACGGCTCCAGGTGTATACACCGGAATTTTGGTGACTTTTGTCCAGCCCGGTCCATCGGCACCGATCGCTCTGCCGATTTTCTGTTCGTTCCAGACAACCATCGACGTATATTCCATGCCAAGAATGCCCTCATCCTTACCGTCCGCGTCTGTGTCAAGAAACTCCATATCCTGGATACCGTAATGCTCCGGCATGCCCTCGTATACGAGTTGGCCTTCAAGCGTAAGCCCGTATAAGTACCGGAACTGGGTCGCTACCATAATCCACGGAGGCAGATTCTGTCCGTTTACGTAAGCCAATCGCACATTGGTCAAGCCGATCAGATTGCCTTTCATCTCCCGATGCGCGGCATCGTCCGGGAATCGGTACTTCCACAGTTCGGTGCCCTGTACGTCTATTGCGTGAAGAACGAAGTTCTCCGTCGCAGCAAATACATACACAGAATTTCCGGTTTTCTGAACCGAAATTTCGTTTACCCGGCCATCCCCTTGGAACGACCATAGCTTTTTTCCATCGGTGCTGAAAGCTTCTATCTTGCCATCTGTACCCGCCGTAATCACTTCATCCAGGCCGTCTCCGTTCAAATCCCCGGAGGCTGCGGTCGAGATATCACTATTCGAACGCCCTGCTGGCTTCCAGTTATGATTATAATTAGTTGTAGAATCGGTCTTGGACTTTTGCGGAGCGTTATGGTCATCGGTCTTTAACTCCCGCATCCACTTATCAGCGTCAATTCGGTTTATTGTCACCGTCCCCGACTGCATGACGGAATCATTGAGCGGATTACCTTGCTCGTCGTAATGAGTGATTGCAGAACGCATGCTGTAAGCTTGCCAATTTCCTGAAGCTAAGTCGACTTTGAGAATAACGGGTTCGTTGAAGGAAAGAATGGACGAGCCGAAGCGCGCTTGCGTTACTTCCGCGATCAACCACTCATTTTTCCCGAGCAGATGCATGTTACCGTTGGTGCTGAAGCTTGAACTATTGACGGACCCCCAAATGGCCAACCATTCTTCTCCGCCTTGCCGAACGGAGATTTTGTTGTCGCCTAGTCTATTCCCGGTAACCTTTGTTGCGCTTGAGCCGTCTGGTGAACTGGAGAGCAGGTTTATATACGTGCGGCTTTCACCCGGTTGATACGTTTGCGTATTCATTACTTGCCGCAGTACGGATTCCTGTTCAGCGTATGGATAAGGGTACAAAGTCTCGTTCTTATAGTACTTAATAAAATGGCCGTATCGGTCATAGGCGCTCAATGCAGACTCGTCCAAGCTCTGGATTGTCATCTTGGCACCTTGCTGATCGACTATAAAGTGGTCCTGCGTCAGTGTGGGATCGCCTAGCGTCTGCCAAGTGTTCTCTAGCAAATAGCTGCCAGGCTCCTTAACAGTCACTTTGTCGTAGACCAGGAAGAAATGGCCGAATGGAGCGATAATTTGTCGTTCCCAGTCCGTTCCGTTATAGTTTGGAACTGTACTGCGGCTGACGCCTATACCGCTTGCATCAGCACCCCACTGAAGCTCTGCGAATGGTGGTTTTTTCTTATAGCTGCCATCCTTCACAACGGTAATGCCCGTATGGTGGATGGAGCCTCTTTCGATGTAGTCGCGGTCATCGATGAAGATTCGGCCGTCAGCGCTGTATTTGAGTATCGTATTACCGTCTTCATGACCGTGCGTTCCTGCCGAGAAGCCATCCAACAACAGATAGGCGTCATCTTGATCGAATCCTTCGCGGAAAGCCAGCTTATGGAATGTATCAGACTGTGCCACTTCCAGAGGTGCGTCAGGTGTTTGAGATTGCAACTCATTATAGACAGCTTGTTCCACCGGATATCCCTTCACCTTCGGATAAGCAGCCTCGTCCAACTGAGATGTATTAAGCTGATCGGTCATATAACGATGGAACGGATAATCCAGGTCGCTCATGTTCTGGCCTGTAAAAGGTCCTGTACGCACACGATTCATCAGGAAGTCATAAACCGGATCCGCAAAGTACCACGATGCGGCGTGCATGATATTGGAATGACCCCAAGTGTAGGCGCTGCTTCGGCCGAACGGATACAAGTCGCCGCCGCCCGACATTGTCCCCAAATTATCGATCATGAGGGAGTTCAAGTCAGCGCTTGCTCGAAGTCCTTGTCGCAAAAACCTGTCATTTCCAGATGCTAGAGCATAATCGAGTGATACGACCGGAACATGCATCATATAGTCGGATCCCTCGTCCAGGTTGATGTTAGCCGTATTGTTGGCGAACATCTTCTCCCCCTTCTCTAACCAGGCAGCAGGACCTGCCAATCCAGGGAAATACTTCTGGAAATAGTTCGCGCCGAACCAGATTGATAAAGCCGGGAATACGTCATGATTGTATTTGGCCCCAACGGCCGCATAGTCACGGTTTAAGTAGAAGTCATCATTGTTTGCTTCAAAAATAAGAAAGAGAGCAGATATAATTTGTTTTCGTTCCAGCTCATTGAACATATCATCCGGCTCGAGCACCGCCCAGCTCGCCACCAGATTAGGACCGGCTACCCACATGTTGTTCGGAACATCCAACTGCGCCTCGGCAATGTCGGAATTTCGGTTGAAGAAAGCTGCATAGCCTTTCAGCAGAGCCTTGTAAACGGTTCCATAATACGCATCTCGCGTCATTTGATAAGCTTCGCCGTATCTCGAAATAGTGCTTAGTAATGCGAGTGTTTGCTGATACTTTTCAACATCCGTGCTCATCCCCGCAAGGAGGCTATCCGCAAATGCTGTCGCACCGGACAGATCGGCCGGTTCAGGTTTGCGAGCAAGGGGCAATTTAAGCCAGACGGAATCGTTGACTTGGGTTTCGCCCAACCATGGCAGTTGTGCTGTATTCGCTTCTGTTAACAGCTGCTCCAGCTTGCCAGCCCCAGCTGCCAATCCGTCCGCATCACTTGCTCCCAACAGGAGCGTATTGCCTCCCAGTCCGAACGGATCAATCAATGTCTGAAGTTGGTAGCCTCCGGCACCTGGATAGATTCCGTCTGCGAAAGCTAAGCGTTGGCCATACAACCGCGCCATATGCGCATTGTTACTAAGATTACCAATGAGGAGCGTGTTGCCGCTCCATCCGCTGCCGCTAACGAATGAATCCGACACTTCAACAGGTGCTTGAATTCCCCATTTGGTTCGAATGAGCTGAGCTACATTGCGGCCTACCGTGTTCCAGGGTTCTCCGGAAGGGACAAAGATTTTTAACGCTGTCAAATCGGTTTCTCGTACGAGGGGGCGGGGCTCAAGCGAAATCTTCGGCGGAGTGTCCCCGGGGCCATACACGTAGACTTTGGTTGAGGCCTGCTTCCCGCCCGCACTTGCTTGAATGTTCGTTTCTCCGGAGCTGAAAGCCATCACTTTACCATCCACGACATCGGCAATCGTTGGGTGACTCGACAAGTATGAAGCTTGTGGGGTCAACAAGTCGAGACCTCCGTTTGGATAATGACCCAAAACTTGAATGGAGGCGTTTTCACCAACCTGCAGACTTACTACATTTGGCTGCACGCTCAATGAATCCGGGTTCGCAGTATAGGGAGACTGGGTGTATAAATTCACATCGTCTACGAAAAATGTGGCTTTCTCGTTGCCAAAGGTGGCAAATCGAATTTGATTGACCGTTGTTGTGCCAGCGGTGTTGTAGTTAACTTCATTTGCGGCTTCTATCGATCCGTCTTCTCCATAAATGAAAAATTTGAATTTCTTGTTAACCGGATCCAACTCGACACTAAACCGGTACCACGTGTTCAAACGAAACTTATTTTTCATATAAACGCGCGTGGTGCCGTCATTATACATGAAAACTCCGTCCTTGCTGAAGCCTAACCATGCTGCAGTTCTCGTGGATGTAGTGACGCTTTGAATCTGGGCAACAAGACCAGAGGTTGTAACCGGCTTAGCCCACCACTCGAATCTGCCTGTCGATTGAGTTGGGAACTTGTAGGTCATACCGGTCGTAGCTGTTGTTGACTCATCTAGCACTTTAATAGATTTGGTTCCGCTTTTCGCGGATTCTTCCGAAATACTTACCCCTGCGTCCCCGATCCAGGTCTGTTGACCATTCAACGGGCCAGTTGCGAATGATTCGAAATCTTCTCTCGGCATACTCCCTTGAACTGAATCCGGAACAATGAGTCCTGTAAGAGTTAATACAAACACGAGCACGAGCGTCGCGAAACGTCTGCCCTTGTGCTTTGAAGCAATGATCGTCTTAAGCATACTTAGTAATACCTCCTCTGAGCATGGATGATCTACTATACAATTCGATGGTAACTCAACATCTAATGTAGGTCAATAATATATTTAACGTAAATATACATTAGATATACACTTAAATGACGCCTGAAGCTTGCCGTTTAAGTCGTGTTAACTTGATGTACTTAGATGATTCCTGTATCCTGAGTAATGAGTTGGATTATTATGGACGGTGAGGCAAGAGCATGATAGGTGATAAAATAAGTAGAAAGACGTTCCGTCTCCGGCTGGATGAAATGATCTGTTCCATTCGGGATGATATTATTTCTGGCCGATGCGGATCAGGCGATTTTCTACCTTCCGAGTACGATCTGGGCAAGCAGTTCCAGTTAAGCAATAAGTCTGTTCGTAAAGGGCTTGATGTGCTTGTAAATGAAGGCTTGATCGAGAAAATTCCCAAGGTGGGCAACCAAGTAGTCCGGCCTTCTTTGGATCGGAGCATAATCGTTCGACTGGGCTATCATCGAAGTACAAGCAATGAGATAGCACTGCCTCTCCTGCTTTCTGAGTTTCGCAAGAAGTATCCGCACATCCACATTCAGCCTGTAGAAATTCCCAAGGAAAACATTTATCAGTCAATAAATGAATACATTGATGCTGGCATGTTGGATGTCGTCAGCTTCAACCAATTCACCTTTCGAGAATTGGTTGAAAACGATCGGGTTGAGTTGTTGCAGCCTTGCCAGCCGAATGAAGGGCTGTTTCCGTTTGTATCGAAGGCATTCGGTCACGGCTCTCAGCAGTTTGTGCAGCCGATTGCGTTCTCGCCGGTTTTGCTGTGCTACAATCGTGATCATTTCGCTGAAGCGGGTATATCCGAGCCGGACAGTAGTTGGACATGGCAGGATCTGCTTCAACATGCAGAACAACTTGCTATCGAGAAGGAAAGGTTCGGATTTTACTTTCATCTGTTTTCTACGAACCGTTGGCCGTTGTTTCTGCTGCAAAACGGAAGCGTTTTTTCTAGAAATGCTGAAGGACACTACAAGATTAGCGATACCGGCTTGATCGAAAGCCTTGACGTGTGCGGTGCTATTCTTGATGCTCCCAATGTGTTCCCGACAATGCTGTCTGCGAGCGATGCTGATGCAGAAGAGCTGTTTCTTGCAGGGAAGGTGTCTATGATTTTGACATCCTACTTCGCTCTGAACGATCTTAAGAATGCTTCATTTCCTTATGATGTGGCTCCGGTTCCGCATTTGAACGATTTTAAGACGCTGCTGATTGTTATTGGCTTCGGTATCAGTCGGAAATCGCAAGTGAAGGAAGCAGCGCGCCAGTTGGTTGACTTTCTCCAGTCACCTGCTTCGCAATTAACGATCCGTCAGAAGACGTTAAGCTTGCCGGCGCTTAAGAGCGCTGCGGAGTGGAGTGGGAAAGAGGTCATACAAAGACCGTCTCGATTCAATATGTACAGGGAGATTATTCCTACATATCGCCTATTTACTGATTTGCAGCTCAGCACGGGTCAACTGACTGGAATGTTCCGGGAAGTCAAGCAATACTGGTCAAAATTACATGACAAGCATACCTTGTACCAGCGATTAGAGAACATGTTGAATAATACCGACGATCCGGGGAGGAACCTATAAAAGCCTAAGGAACCGTAGCAACGGTAATCCTTAGGCTATTTAGACATTATAGAAAGTATAAGTCTCGAGTTGGGATCGAAGGTTCTCCCTTTTCAACACTACTTAGGTGGATATTTGGTTATGGAGGGGAAAGGGTGCAGATGCAGATTATCTAGCTATAATACGGGTAAGTAACTGCATAATCTGCAGTTAATTTCTCTCTAACGGTAGCCTATTTGAGTAATAACTGTAAAACCTGCAGGTAATTTTTGGACTTTTATCGAAATGAGCCGACTTTCACAGAATTAACGGTAGGAAATGCAGTTAAGTTGTCATCATGCTTCGATTCCAGGAAATTAACTGCAGCTTTTGCAGTTAAAAGGAGTAATCACGAAGACTCATTTTTTGCTAATCGGAGTGAACACACGAATCTCTATGGAGTAATACCTACGCAGTACCACCAAAGCTTACTAATCGGAGCATACCGCCATACGCAAGCAAAATATTGCTGTTCTTTCCTTCTTCCCTTCTGCTTACCGTGGCCAGTTTGGATGTAGTGGTACGCCACTTACAGATTAGCCATGTTACTATTGGCTATTTGGGCAATTTCATCACTCAGGCACTAAATAGCTAATCGACTATCCTCTATTTCCGCATGGTGAACCGATTTTCCTGAAAAAGCTGACTAACAGCCGACAAGTTATGCATGGGGAATAGAGAGGGAGAGTGGCACAACGAAAGCTAGAGCCAACCCAATCTCACTTGTCCTTCCTCTTAACATAACGCATAATCCCTACTACACATATTCCTACGGAAGAACCAATGAGTATGGGTACGGTCCATTTCGAAGAAGCAGGTTCAACTGGAATGACTGGCGGACTTTTTAAGGGAATCTCCTTGGATTGAAGGAACGCAAGCTCTTTAGAAGCAGTGGAAGCTGTCTTGGATGGGGAGCATAGCGGATTCTCCCAACCAGCGTCCTTCTTTTTAAGAAAAAATAAATACTCCTCCCCGATCTTACTCGG
Organism: Paenibacillus sp. J2R1T-4; assembly: GCF_059692235.1. Taxonomy (NCBI): domain Bacteria; kingdom Bacillati; phylum Bacillota; class Bacilli; order Caryophanales; family Paenibacillaceae; genus Paenibacillus; species Paenibacillus sp. J2R1T-4. The sequence continues at coordinate 22,430 of NZ_JCAUBA010000012.1, forward strand.
TCCATTTAATGAGCCCCAAGTAATATTCTCCTCCAGTGTCAATTTGTTGATATCAATTTCCTTGAAGCTTCGGACCACCGTAATATCGATCTCGTTATGATCCTTGGTCCGGGTAACACCCTCCACATGACCGATTATGATACCATCGTATTTCTCATAGGCAGTTTCAGTGGAAGGCATCTGAGCACAGGATAGAGCAAAAGAAGTATGCGCGGGAAGGAGGAACATTAGCAGAAGTGACGTCAGCAGCCATTTTTTCATTTCAACACCGTCCTTTACCTCTATAACGTTACATATTGGGATAAAGTTACATGCTGGCTGCCTCATCACTTGGATGTACAAGTGGGGCTCGTTATTGGTATAATCCGTAGAAACTCTTCAAGGAGCATAAAGAACATGACAACAATAGGCTGCTTCCACGCGCATTATTCGAATATTGAACATATAGAGAAAGCACTTGCTGCTTATGAAGTAGAATTGGTGCATTTTGTTGACCCCGGACTCGATCGGATGACAAAGGATGCGGATTTCAATAACGACACAGCGGAACAGAAAGTGATAGAAACCATAGAATGGATCAGCAAATGTCATGTGGATGCGATTTTGATAACATGTACATTTTTTACAGCTGTCTTACAAAAAGAGCTCCTGAATCGTTATTCCATTCCGATCTTCAAATTGGAGGAGCCTCTGTTCCATGACACTTGCGAGATAAAAAAGCCAGTCATCCTGGTGTTCACCAACCCGAATACAGTAGAGGGTACCCTGCAGCAATGGAAACATTATTCCGCTGTAATCGGGAAAGAGATTCAAGTGGAAGCTCAACTGTTGGATCATACCTTTGAGCTTATTATGCAAGGACGGAAACAAGAATACATAGCCGCAGTAACGGAAGGGTTGAGCCGAATTGCTGCAGAGCACCCGGATCACCATATTGTTGCAGCCCAACTATCCATGGTTCCTGCAGCCGAGCAGGTTGAACAGCTGACGGGAAGGCCAATAGGGAATTCGTTAGCAGCCTTGGCAGGACATCTGGAGCGGAATTTATCCCTCAAACATCGTACCTTTGCAGACCTCTGACACGTTATGTCAGACCAACTATTATATGATTGGCGCATACCAACACGAGCCTAGTCTGATTATATACTCGTGATCATAAGGAGAGTGTCGTCCATGATATTAAAGGTGGCAGCCAGTGACGAGAAGAATCACAAGGTGTTAGTAATCGCGAAGAAGTTTTTTGAAGAGAAGCATAGCGGGGTGACGATTGAGATCGAGTTTCTGCCGCGCGAAATTCTGGAGCAGAAGGTGAAGAACGGGGATGCACCAGATTTGATTGAGTGGGATGGAGATAACATAACTCCTTTGCTCGACCACAACATTGTAGTCGATCTGAATTCTTTATTACAGGATGGATCGATTGACCTGAGCGACTACTACTCTCCCGTGATCCAAGCCTATACGGATCAAGGGCGGTTAGCAGCATTGCCTGTGATGGCAGAAGTGCCGGGCGTTTTTTACAACAAGGCTTTATTGCATCAAGCAGGCATTGCTTTCCCCAGAGACAATTGGACGTGGGATGAGTTCGTCAAAAAAGCAAGAAAGCTGAACATCTACGATGCCGAAGGCGAAGTGATTCGCTATGGAGCGTACATGGTGCCCAGACTTCTTCCGCTAGAGCCGCTTATATGGAGCAATGGCGGGGCATTCCTATCCGAAGATGCAAGCCGGGCAAGCGGATACTTGGATTCGCCAGCAACTGTAGAGACCATCCAAAAGTATATTGAAATGTTCCATCCTCTGGAGATATCCCCTGTGCAGGATGTAGGGAGAGAAACCTGGATTTCATGCTTTATACATCACAGAATGGCGATCTACTATGATGCCAACTGGACGATCAAACCGATGGGCGCAGCGCAACGCGAGCAATTCGGCGTCGTCATGCCCCCGCGTATGGGAGAGACTCCTTACCGCAATATGTTCCAGGTATACGGGTACTGTATCTCCGCTCACACTCAAGATGTTAATTTAGCATGGGCGTTTCTGCAGGAGCTCGCATCTCCACATACGGAAGCGGGTCAGGAGTGGGCCAAGTACAACTTGGCCGTCACCCGTACTCTCGCCGCCAGCAGCGGGCAGTTAACGGATCCTTTGTACAGTCCCTTTCTCCAATCGTTAGAGAATGCAAGACTAAGCGCTTTTGATGTATCGGGAATGAGACTCTGGAAATTCTGGAACAATGATATCCTGCAGGATTGGATCACTAGAGGCGGTAGGATCAATATTGAAGAACGATTGAGAAGAATTGCTCAGGATTACGATGAGAGTTATGCCCAAGAGCAGAATGCGCGGTGATCCAAAATGGGGAATTTGCACCGAATTCTATGGTTTGATGAGCAAGTAAGGTATGGGAAATACCCGAATAGCAGTCATTTGTCGGAGCGCTTCGAGATATCGGTCAGACAGGCATGTCGGGACATAGAGTATATTACGAATACCCTTGGTGCGCCTCTCGCCTATAATGCCAAACATCGCGGTTATCACTACGAGGATAAGACCTATGTTTTGCCGGCACTTATGCTGTCTGCTTCCGATATCGAGACCATTCGCGCGTTGATCGTACACTTGGAACAGACCGCAGCCGTGTTCGGTACTAGCAGCTTTTCAGATCGAGCAGTAGAGCTGCTTCGACACATTATGTCTCAGCTATCGTCAGATCATGAATAATAGTGGCATGCAGTGTATTCCAAGAATGCTTTACAGTGAAAGGAGCACCCTCTTATAATGGAGTGGTGCTCCTTTTTCGGTAGATAATTAGGATAATAATTCCGCGGAATTGAAGTACGGGAAACTTAGAATCCGTATAATAAGTATGAGGTGGAAGCGACGATGGCACTGCAACGAATAACCGGTTCCTGGTTTGATTTTTTTCATTGTAACCCTTATGAGGGGGATATGTGGAATGCCGCCACACAGAAGTTCACTGCAGAGGACTGGGATCTCAAGCTGACCGAAATGGCCGAGGCCGGACTCGATACTCTCGTTCTGCTGAGCGTGGCGCTGCACGGCAAAGCCTTTTACCCTTCAGAAGTGCTTCCTTGGAGGTGGGACACCGTATGCCCGGATCCGTTGGAGGCGGTGCTCAAGGCCGGCGATCGGCTAGGGATGCAGTTGTTCCTGGGCCTCGGCTTTTTCACTACCCCGATTATGGGCAGTTTGTCAATTCAGGGCGATTCCTCTCAGCTTAGGCATGAGGTCGCCGAAGAATTAATAGCGCGTTACGGTCACCATCAGTCTTTTGCTGGATGGTACTTTCCGGTGGAGGCGGCTATTCATACTTATTTTCCCGATCCTTATATCCGATATGCCAACGAGTTGGCTAAATTCTGCCGCAAGCTGGGTCCGCAAAAAGTGCTCATCGCTCCATACGGAACTCGTTCTGTCGTTGCGGACGATCGGTTCGTGAACCAAATCCGATCACTGGAAGTGGACTTCATCGCATATCAGGATGAAATCGGTGTAAATCGGACCACATATGAAGCCGCCGTCGAGACGTTCGCACGGCTGAGGGACATCCATGATCGTGCAGGCAAGCCGCTGTGGGCGGATATCGAGCTGTTCCGTTTTGAAGGCAAGGTGCTTCATCCAGGAGCGTTCGAACGGATCAAGCGGCAGCTGGAAATTGTATCGGTCTATGCGGATAAGGTGCTGTGTTATCAATATCTAGGCCTTATGAACAAACCGGGAAGCCCGGTGCACGCTGGTCATGAGTCATCCGTCCGGCTATATGAGGACTATACAGGCTGGATGCGTGAGCAGGGGCTGCTCTGATCGCATTCTATGAATTCTGCTCTATTAAATATGTAGATTCTGTAAGAAAGTCTAGATTTCCTCCTAGGCATATTGTATACTACAAAAGTACCTATATGTAACCTGTATTATAATATTCAGATACAGGAACATAACGGAACAATGTAATCGCTTTCGAAAGTGCATTGATTTACTCAAGCTTTGCCATTATCTAATACTGGAAAGGGAGTTAATTTTCGAATGAAAAAATTACGCCAAATCGCCGCTCTCACCCTGGTCTCCTCGTTGATTTTGAGCGCATGCGGAGGCGGATCCAATGATCCGAAACCAACAGAAAATCCCGTCGGAAACACAGATTCATCCACTGCCAAGCCTAAGCTGGAGCTGAAATGGTTCATTAATGCTCCGAACAACTCGCAGCTGCCTGCAGGGGATCTGGACTTTGTCAAGAAGGCGATCGATCAGAAATTCAACGTAGATTTGAAAATCGAACACCTTGCAATCGGAACGGACTATACGAGCAAAATGAATTTGAAGCTCAGCTCCGGCGATACTCCGGACCTTTTTATAGCTAGCGGGGTAGATTCCCAGAAGTACATCCTTGACGGAGTCGTTGCGGACATGACCAAATATGTCACCGCCCAAACGATGCCCAACTACTTCAAATATTGGGTCTCCCAAGACGAATTGAAACGGTACCAGGTTGAAAAAGTGTTCAAACGGGCGCCTTTGCCTTTCGGGAAGACGCAATATCAATCTTATTACGTGAGAAAAGACTGGCTGGACAAACTGAATCTGAAAATGCCGGAAACATATGATGACATGTTGACCGTAATGCGAGCGTTTGCTACCAAAGATCCGGACGGCAACGGAAAGAACGATACTTACGGATATACCGCAGCTGGTTCATCCACAACTATACCGCGGGATTTTCCTCAATTTGCCAATAATGGATTGATTGCCGCTTTCATGTTAGAGGGAGATCAGTTTGTAGACGTCGGCAGCGACATCAGAATGGGAAAAGCAATGGATGACCTTAAAAAGCTCCTGAGCGAGAATGTAGTCGATCCCGACTGGTTTATTAATAAGGGCGGACAGCAAGTGGAAAAAGCCCAACAGGGCAAGGTCGGTATGATCTATACTTCTTCACGTGAATTCGCTTTTGACAACCATCCGAACAGCATCCAACAGAAAACGAAGGAAGTTACAGGCGTCCAGACAGTTGATTGGCAGCCGTTCAATCCTTGGGCCAAAACGGGCGTATTCTCCGAGGCGCTCCCAGGCAACCCGTTCTTGTTCGGTGTGAAAACCCCTGAAGATAAAATCAAACGTTCAGTGGAAATTCTGGACTGGTTGTTCAGCCAAGAAGGCTACCTTATGACGCACTATGGCATCGAGAACAAGCATTACAAGAAAACCGGCAATAAAATCGAGGTTATTCCTGACGCATTCAAAAAAGATATTACGGATGTCGGCAATTTCCTTAATATTTATGGATCGTTCACCCCAACGAATGATTACGGTTTGATCGGCTTAGAGCTTGCTGATTCTCGTGAGACGGATCGGGATCGTAAAATATTGGAGAAGCTGAAGTCTTATAAATATATCCCTTCGATCGGGACGAACGTGTCAACCCCGCAGGGTGTCAATTTGGCCGATTTCCGCAAGCAGATGAACCAGTTCCACGTCAACATTGTATTTGATGAGAAGGATGCATCCAACTGGCCGAAATACCGTCAAGAGATCATGACCAAATACGGCGGTAAAACGATCTTTGAAGCGTATGCCGAACAGATCAGTTCCGCTCAAGGCAAGACTTTCAAGTTTAAAGCTGAGAATTAATAGGCAATCGTGCAGAAGAAAGAACCTGGCTTTAAGTTAGCCGGGTTCTTTCTATACATTTGAAGCATGGAGCTCACATAATTTTCAGTTGCTCCAAACATGCCAGGGTAATATTCTTGGCGGTCGTGCCGCTGCTGTCAACGTTGGTTGCGAACACCCATATTCCCTTATCGGTCTCCACATAGCCGACATACCAGCCGAGGCCAAGATCTGACAACCTCGTGCCCGTTTTGCCATGAACCGTGTATGCGTCCTGTTCGTTGTCGATCATCATGCGTTTGACTGTTTTCATCGTTTGCTCATGAAAGGGTAACGTCTCTTCCACTAGCTGCTCCATGAAATCGGCCTGCTCTTGTGCGGAGATGGCCAGACTGCTGTTCAACCAGAACGCATCGATCCCGCCGCTAATGTCTTGATTGCCGTATCCGATACGACTCAGGCTGCCCTGCATCCGCGCAGGGCCGATGTCCCGGGCAAGTGCTTGGTAATACCAGATAGCGGAGTGCCTCATGGCGGAAGCTAATGTGTGGTCCCGGTTCCAGACATCGAACTCCCGGACGACCCCATCCCAGCGCTTGACTTCGTATTCATCCACCACGGCGTGTTCTTCCAAGCCGATTAATGCATTCGGAACTTTGAAAGAAGATTCGGGTGTGTAGCGATCATCGCTCCTATCGAGGTTATAGGTGTAGATTTGATCCGTCTTCAGATTCTTGATTACGGTCGTTCCTTGAATACCATGGAATATTTCCTCGACATGGAGTTCTTTTACACCGGACATTGTGCTTGCCGAGCTAGCGATACTACCAAGGGGGCTCGTAAGCAGCAGCGCAATCATTAGTAGAAGTACAACCTTGACTCTCTTCATCTTGCATTCCTCCTCCAACATTAGCATAATGGCAAAAATGGACTCCAACGAAAATCAGTTTCGTCATGTAGAGTATACGGGTATCTATTTGAATCCAAAATAGCAGTTTTCTAGAATTGTACCCGTACAGTTCGGTAGGAAGGGGACGATAAGGATGCTATACGATGCCATTGTGAGAGAGATGGAGCAACGCATTGAGGATGGCTTATTGAAGCCGGGGAACAAACTGCCTTCCATTCGGGCTTTATCCAAAGACTTCGCTTGCAGCAAGAATACGGTGATTAAGGCGTACGATGAATTAGAGAAGAGACATATGATTTATTCTGTGCCCCAAAGCGGCTATTATGTCGTGGAGGGCTACCGAATCAAGGAGAGAACGGACGAAGCAGGTGCCCGAATTGATTTTCATTCCGCAGGTCCCGATAAACAGGCGATGCCTTACCGAGACTTCCAGCATTGCATTAATCAGGCGATTGAGCGGTATAAAGAAGATATGTTCACTTATTCGGATATTCAAGGGCTGCATTCGCTGCGGGTACAGCTGGCCCGGCATCTGCAAGATCTGCAGGTGTTCACGGTACCCGAGCGAATCTATGTGGTGACCGGCTCACAGCAAGCTCTGCACCTGCTCGTATCCCTGCCTTTTCCCAATGGGAAGCGCAATATTTGCCTTGAACAGCCTACGCATGCCGGATTTATCGAATCTATCCGACAGCATCAAGCAACGGCTTACGGGATCGAAGTGGGGAGAGGCGGGATCGATCTGAAGCGATTGGAGGAGCTGTTCCAGCATCACGACATCAAGCTGTTCTACATGGTCTCCCGGTTTCACAATCCGACGGGTTACAGCCATTCGAACGAGGAGAAGAGAAGGATTGTGGAGCTCGCTCAGCAATACGATGTGTACATCATCGAGGACGACTATATGGGCGATCTCGATCCGAATATGAAGGCGGACCCGATGTTTGCTTACGATCCCTCCGGTAGAGTCATCTATGTGAAAAGCTTTTCGAAGGTTATGCTTCCAGGCTTGAGACTCGGTCTCGCGGTGCTCCCCAATGTGCTGCAGCAAGCTTTTCTGCAGGCCAAATTCGCTGCGGACGTGCATTCACCGATGCTCACGCAAGGCGCGCTAGAGATTTACCTCCAGAGCGGGATGTTCCATGCGCATATTGATCGGATGAGACAGATGTATAGCAGGAAGGCAGCCCTTCTGCAGCAAGCGTTCCAAAGGTTCCTACCCGCTCCGGTCATGTATTCGGGTTCGTTATCCGGGTTCTACTCCACAATTGAATTGCCTGTACCGCTGAAAGCAAAGCAACTGATGGATCACCTCAAGCAGGATAATGTGTTGGTGGACGATGCAGAGCGTATGTACCTCCCGGAATTTGTAAAAGAAAACGTGATTCGCCTCAGTATCTCTCAAGTGGAAGAGGGTCTAATTGAGAAAGGGGTTCAAAAGATAGCAAAAGGGATCGCGGAACTGCTGAACCAACGAACGCAAGTGAGGTTTGTGACTCAGGCTTGTCTTTCATCACTAAAAGACTAGGAGTTGGTCGAATGAATGAAATAAGGAAGAAGGCATATAAAATACTTAATTATCAAGCTTTTCTCGACATAAAGAACACTGACAAGTACTATGATGAAAACTTTAATATTAATTTCCGAGTTGCACATGCATTCCATAGTCTTGCGGAGTATATAATACTGGATTTTGAAGGATTCAATGAGGAAACCTTTTGGAATTCAATAGAATACTTGGAAAATTCTTTTGGGATGTATCACTACAGAAAACTCTTTGACGACGCCGTTAAGAATTGTTGAAAACAGAGTATATTAATTCTTGATTCCGAGAGGTTTTGAAAGTTATATTGAAGGTGAGAATAGTGGGCTGCACAGTTACTACTTAGGTCTCAATAATTTGAATTCGTTGTGTGATTTCCACCTCTCTCAAGCAAAATATCGCTGTTCTTTCCTCCTTCAGTTCTGCTTATCGTGGCAGTGGGGATTATAGTGGCACGCCGGTTACATATAAGCCATGTTACTACTGGATAATTAGCCCATTTCATCACTCAAGCACTAATTAGCCAACCTGACTATCCCTTATTTCCGCATTGTGAACCGATTTTCCTCAGAACTAGGCCAATAACCAGTAGTAAAACTTGCTATCCCAGCTAAAACTGCCTTTCCACACAAATAACCCATACTATCAGTGGCTATCGATCTCCACAGGACTTAAGTAGTAATGCTGCACATCCACACAATAGAAGGGATGAATTCAATTGGTAAATAGTATTACTGTTGAACAGTGGGACGATGGACGCCCGCATGCAGGGAAGGTGTTCGCTGCCGTGTTTCCACATTCAGATGATTTTACTTTCTTCGCTGGCGGGACTCTATTAAAAATGATTAAAGAAGGTTATAAAGGGTATTTCATCAGGTTAACGAATGACGAAAAGGACTCTTATGATTTATCCATTGGTGAGACCATCTACCGAATCGAAAAAGAAACCCAGCAAGTTGCCCAATTGTTCGGAATCGAGAAGGTATACGATTTCAATTATAAAAATCATTATATGGATTACACGCAATTAACCGAAATACGCCATCGTCTGATTACTCTGTTCCGATTCTTAAAGGTGGATACTGTCGTTTCGTTTGATCCTTGGGGACACTATGAGGAAAATCCGGAACATTACCTCACGGGCAAGATTGTTGAAGCCGCTTGTTGGATGGCTGGCCGTCAGTTGGATTTGCCTGAGTTAAAGGACATGAACCTGCTCCCGCATTTTGTAACCGAGAAATATTATGTTGCCCGCGGCCCGCAGCTTACAAACAGGGTGGTTGATATTACCCCTGTGCTTGATATTAAGCGACAAGCCATTGCCCTTCATGCAACGCCGATTGATAATATGTGGAAAGTATACTTGGAAAAGCATCCTAACGATTCAGGACGATTCAAGACCAAGGAAGAATTTATGGAAGTCATTTTTATAAAGGAATTCTCTACACCACTGGAAAATTTACAGTACAATGAAAAGTTTCATTATATCGGACCTTCGGAATATTAAGAGTAAAGGAGTCCTCTAAATGGGTTTTTACGATATGCTGGGAATTAAGAAAATTATAAATGGTTGGGGTACGGTAACGATGATAGGGGGGTCATTGATGGACCCTGAAGTTGTAAGCACAATGAATGAAGCTGCTCGCTCCTATGTTCACATCCCAACACTCCATAAGAAGGCTGGCGAAAAAATAGCAGAACTACTAGGTTGTGAAGCTGCTAGTGTTACATCGGGAGCATCGGCGGGAATTGCCATCTCTGCCGCGGCTTGTATGTCCAAAGGAGATGCCTCTAAGGTGTTGCAATTACCGGACACAACAGGCATGCCCAATGAGGTACTAATGCTCAAATCCCATAGAATTCTGTATGATCAGGCGCTTTCACTATCAGGTGCTAAGATTACTGAAGTCGGTGTTACATCCTTTGCCAGCCTCAAGCAGATTGAATCAGCAATATCTGAGAAAACCGCATTATTCTTTTACGTAGCCGAAGCAGAAAGAATGAGAGGCTCCATACCTCTTCCTGAAATTGTCCAAGTACTCCGGAAATATAATATCCCTGTTGTGGTCGATGCAGCAGCGGAGCTGCCGCCCAAAACAAATATTACCAAGTATTTAAGCCAAGGTGCGGATTTGGTTATTTTTAGCGGCGGAAAAGAATTACGAGGTCCCCAATCCTCCGGGGTTATTGTAGGCAAAAAGGAGCTTATCAACTACTGCGATGCTAACAATTACCCCAATTATAGTATTGGACGCAGTATGAAGATTGATAAGGAAACCATCGCAGGAATCGTAAAAGCTGTGGAGTTATTTGTAAAGCGGGATTATGATCTTCTAATGGAGCGTTGGGAGGCAATGGTATCGGAAATGGTCACGGAGCTGTCTACAATTCCAGATGTCCAAATACGTCGAGGTTTTCCTACTGAGCCTGGGGTGCAGCCTGTTATCATTCCGAGAGTCTATATGAAACTGTCTTCTATTAGTGCAAAAGAGCTTCAGAAACGCCTTATTGGATTGAATCCAGCAGTCTATATAGATGTACAGGGTGATGAGGCCGTCATTAATCCGCAATGCCTGGAACAGGACGAAGTTAAGTTGGTAATTGAAGCTGTTAGAAATGCAGTGAAATAACAATTGAACATTCAAGCCAATAACCTGACCGGTGAACTACCGGTCAGGTTATTCTTACTCATGTTCCCGTTTCCTTGACAAGCATTGACTAGCATGACCCTGGAAGCTATCATCAGACTGATAAATAATCAGTGACATGCAAGGTGTCACCAATACAATGTTACAATGCAGTCAAGAGGGGGTAGCAGAGTTGAAAAGGACGGACAGGCTGATGGCCATTGTGATGGCGCTCCAGCATAAGTCTGAGAATGCTCAATCGTTGGCGGATAAGTTCGAGGTCTCAAGAAGAACGATATTGCGTGACATGCAATCCCTATCTGAGATGGGAGTGCCGTTGTACTCCATGAGCGGCCCAGCAGGCGGCTTTCATCTAATGGAAGGCTATCAACTCCCTCCGCTGCAGCTGGACTCCCAAGAAGCGTGGACTGTATTATTCGCGCTTCAAGCGATTACTAAGATAACCGATACTCCTTTTAATCAAGCAAGATGGACCGTGATGAATAAAATAAAGGCCGTATTACCAGAGCAGCTATTGAGCCAGATTGAGCCAATGCTTCAGGTTGTTGAAGTAGAAGTGCCAGATCGTAAAGTGAAGACACCGTTGTTAACCGAGCTGCTCGATCATGTTCAAGCTTCCAAATGGCTAAAGGTTCTCTATCGTTCGGAAAAGCATCACCGTTGGATTCCTATGCTTCCTGAGCGCATCTATACGGCTCATGGATTCTGGTACTGCGAAGCTTACTCGGACTTGCATAAGGAGAAGCGGAATTTCAGGGTGGATCGCTTTGAGCAAATCGAGGTGATAGAGGGTGAGGAGCCTGATAGGACGGCGTTGCTGTCAGATTCACACTTGACTCACGCAGAAAAGACATTGGACGAACAATCGGCCACGAGAATTATCGCGAAGCTTACGTACCGGGGGGCCTTACTTGTTGAGCAGGATGTACACATCGGCGAGCGGGTGAGACAAATCTCGGATGACGAGTGGCAAGTCGAATTCATGTGTCCAACCTCGGAATGGGCATGGGCTGTGCGGTTCTTTTTCTCACTTGGGATGCAGGCTGAAGTTATTGAACCTAGGCAACTGCAGGATGAGATCTATCGTTTGGCGAATCAATTATGTCAAAGGTACATACCGCAACAATAATTTTGGAAGGAGCAAAGGACAATGGATAAGCAGCAAATTATTCAGCGTGCCAAAGCGTTTATTTATAAGAATGGACGTTTGCTTGATCGGAAAAGGTTTGAATATTATTTTGAGGGCGGGACTAAAGAGGCTGTACTTGATGTGTTGAGAGCGTATCAGAATCGTGACGGAGGGTTCGGTAACGCATTGGAGCCGGATATCCGCGACCCGCATAGTCAGCCTGTGCCCACCGAGATGGCTCTTGAGCTTATGGCCGAAATGGATGCATTCGATCCTCAAATCGTGGATGGCGTATGCCGTTATTTGCGCGAGATTACTTTAAAAGATGGTGGCCTTCCTTTAGTTCTGAGAAGTGTAAATGAGTATCCTCACGCACCTTGGTGGAGCACAGATAACGACCTTAACCCTTCGATTAATCCAACGGGTAATTTGATCGGCTTGCTTTACAAGCAAAATGTGCGGGTTGATTGTTTTCAAGAGGATTGGTTTGCGAGCAACGTGGAGTACATTTGGCGGTGCTTCCAGCAAGAGAAGCCTTCAGGCTTCCACGATGGCATTCAATGGATCACCTTTCTGGAGCATACGCCGGATAAGGTGCGGGCAAGCGAGGTTTGGTCAATAGTCGACGAGTGGTTGGGCAGCAGTAAAGCTATAGAGCTGGACTTGCAGGCGGAAGGTTATGTGCACCGCGTGTTGGATTGGGCTCCCGAACCGAACAGCTATGCACGGAAGTTTGTATCGGACGAAGATGTACAGCGACATCTGAAGGCTCTTGCCGCTGGTCAGCAGGAAGACGGCGGGTGGCCGATTAATTGGCCGGCTGTTAGTCCGGCTGGAGAGCAGGAGTGGCGCGGGTTTATTACGATCCAGCGGTTGAAGACGCTGAAGTCTTATGGGGTACTGTAGATTGGCAAACTAAAAACTCAGGCTGTCGATATCGTTTCGACGGTCTGAGTTTTTTTAATGGTTATGCAGGCAGTGCGGCATTAATGGTGCCCGCTTATCGTCGTTTCGCCAGCTTGTTCTCTAAATAACTCACGGCCTGGTACATGACCGTCGCTACGATGGCGATCACGAACAGGCTTCCGATCACCAGCGTAAAGTTGAACACTTGGAAACCGTATATGATCAAGTATCCGAGCCCCGTCTCGGAAACGAGGAATTCCCCGACGATGACGCCGACCCAAGCTAAGCCAACGTTCACTTTAAGCGTAGAAACGATGGTTGGAATTGTTGCAGGCAATATGACTTTCCGGAACGTCTGCGCCCGGTTGCCGCCGAAAACACGTACTACCTTTACGTAGTTCGAATCCACTTCCTTGAAGCTTGTATACACGACGAGCGTGGTGATGATGACCGTGATCGCTAGTGTGGTTGCGATAATGGACATGACATTTGGTCCTAATCCGACTATGAAGAGAGGTCCAAGCGCTACCTTCGGCATGCTGTTCAAGACCACAATAAACGGGTCCAACGTTCGGGCGAGAAAGTTCGACCACCACAGCAGTGCGGCGAGAGCGGAACCGAGCAATGTGCCGAGCAGAAATCCTACAATTGTCTCAAAAACAGTTGCTCCGACATGCGGCAGCAGCGAGCCGTCCAACAGCTTTTCCCATAACAGCTTTATAATTTTGCTCGGATAGCTGAACAGCAGCACGTCGATCCATCTCAGCCGTCCGGCAGCTTCCCAGCTGAAGAAGAACACCAGCAATAGAAGTATTCTTGTCGTCCATACCCAGCCAGTTTCGATACGCTTCTGAAGGATGAAATTCCGATGGATGCCGCGAATCCAATCGGTTTGTTTCGCTATTTGTTGTGGATCATTCCTCATTGCGGCGCCCTCTCTTTCTCTTGCTCCATCAGCTCGAACTCCTGCCAGATTTGTTTGAATAGCCCTTGAAATCCAACCTGCTCCCGCGCTTGGAACGGAAGAAGCGCTTGTATCGGCTCCGGAATCTGGATCACCTTGCGTATACGGCCTGGGTTGCGGTCCAGAATGATCACGCGGTTGCTTACGGCTATCGCCTCTGAAATATCGTGCGTCACGAGCACGGCTGTTTTCTGGTGCGCTTTCAATGTCTCCACGACCAAATCTTCCAACTGGAGCTTGGTCTGATAATCGAGCGCTGAGAACGGCTCATCCAGAAGCAGGATGTCAGGTGATGTTGCCAGCGTGCGAACGAGTGCCACACGTTGGCGCATGCCGCCGGACAATTGTTGGGGATAGGCATGCAGCACATTGCCCAGGCCCATTTCTGTCAACAGCTTGACGGTGTACGACTTCGTCTCCGCATTAAGCTTACCGTTCAATTCCAAGCCGATTACGGCATTTTCCAGAATCGTCCGCCAAGGGAACAAATAATCCTGCTGCAGCATGTAGCCGACACGTGTAGAGGGTGCTGTTATCGGCTGTCCTTGGATCCGCACCATACCGTCCGTCGGAAGGATCAAGCCTGCGATAATCGATAGGATCGTCGTTTTGCCGCAGCCGCTCGGACCGACCAAGCTGATAAATTCACCTTTGCCGACGTTTAATTGGATGTTTTCCACAGCCAAGGACGCCTCTTTATGCGTCACATAAACATGGGTTATGTTTTCTAATACAACGGCCGATTCCACAGGCTTACCTCCCCCTTACTTTTACCCCAAAAAGTGAAGTGATTCTCTGAAGCTTATGCCGATTACTTTTCGGGGACCCCGATTTCTGCCCCAAAAAGTGAAGTGATTCTCTGAAGCTTATGCCGATTACTTTTTAACTGAATCGATAGCTTTTTGAGCGAATTTGGTGTTGACCAGCTTCTTGTAGTCGGCTTCCTGCTTCAGTTCGCCAGCCGCTTTCATGACATCCTGCAGGTTTTTCCACTCTTGCTCGTCAACGATCGGATCGGTAGCGAAGGATGCCTGATCCTTGTAACGCTTTACAACGTTCTGCACAACTGCTTTGTCCGTATCTTTGAAGTAAGGCAGAACCGCTTCTGTGATTTCATCGACTGATTTGGCCGCTACCCACTGCTGGGCTTTGTATATCGCGTTTGTGAACTTCTGAATCGTGTTAGGGTTCTTGTCGATAATGCTGCTCTTCGTCATGAACACCGTGTAGGGCAGCTTGCCGCTTTCTACGCCGAACGATGCAATTACAAAGCCTTTTCCTTCTTTCTCAATCACCGTGGCTTGCGGCTCGAACAACTGCACGTATTCGCCTGTCCCGGACAAGAAAGCACCTGGAATATTCGCAAAATCCACGTTTTGGATGAGATTCAAGTCTTTTTGCGGATCGATGCCTTTCTTCCTAAGCGTGAATTCTCCCGCCATCTGAGGCATGCCGCCTTTCCGTTGGCCTAGGAACGTAACTCCTTTGAGCATGTTCCAGTTGAACCCAGGCACCGGTTTTCTCGCTACGAGAAATGTTCCGTCTGTTTGGGTCAATTGTGCAAAGTTGATAACAGGATCCTCCGAGCCTTGCTGCTGGACATAAATGGACGTCTCTGAACCGACCAGAGCTACATCGATGGCGCCCGACAGAAGGGCAGTCATTGTTTTATCGCCCCCTGGCGTTGTTTGCAGCTCGACTTCCAGACCCTCCTCCTTAAAAAAACCTTTGGATAACGCCACATATTGCGGCGCGTAGAAAATCGACCTCGTCACTTCTCCGATTCGCACAGTTGTAAGCTCTTCCTTGGATGAAGAGCAACCGGCGAGCAGCAGAGGAATGGTAAGGACAGCGATGAGCAACAGCTTAACGGCCGTTGATTTCATAGTCATACCTCCCGATGAACTAGTAGCCCTATATTCTATGCATTAGTCTAGTCATGGGTCATTCGATTGTTGCTCAAATTAGCATTATATTAATGCTGTAAAAAAGCAGCGGAGGGACCTTGGTCTGTCTAGCATTTGTTGTGGTAATATATGTATATAGCTGCTAGGGAAAGCGTCTCTAGGGTGAACACAATGGAGGAAGGTGACCGGAATGAGGAAATTTATGGTGATACGAGTTATTTCAATCTTAGCGATTTTATTAATAATAGGGTGCACCTTTTCCCGTACTGATGTCTTTCAGAGAGAACAGGATTCAATAGAAGATCATGCTTACTTTCCAGAATCAGAGTGGAGAACCTCTACACCCGAAGAACAAGGAATGGATTCACAACAGCTTATTCGTATGATTCAATCGATAACGGACCAGAAATCAAAACTGCATAGTATAGTCATAATCCGTAACGGCTTCCTGGTTTTGAACGCAAATTTTTATCCCTATCGGGGTGACCTCATTCATGTCTTACAATCTTCATCCAAAAGTGTTACATCTGCCTTAATAGGAGTGGCTATAAACGAAGGCAAAATTAACGATATACATAACAAAGTGTTGCCCTATTTCACGGATTGGCAAATGGATAACATCGATCCCAGAAAAAATGAAATGACGATACAACATTTGCTAACGATGACAGCTGGATTCGACTGGCAGGAATCATCCGTTTCTTACGGTTCAAAAGATAATTCGTACACTCAAGCTACTCAATCCGATAATCCTTTATTTTTCGAACTCAATCGTCCAATGAAAGAAACTCCGGGTGCAATATTCAATTATAATACGGGGGCGACAGATCTTTTATCGGATATTCTGGAAAAAGCAACCAACCAATCGGCATTAGAATACGCGAGGATCAAACTTTTTGAACCCATGGGTATTCAGGATGTGCATTGGAGTCAGTATAAAACGGGGGATTACCTTGCAGGAGCAGGACTCTATCTTAAACCTGTCGATATGGCGAAATTCGGGTATTTGTACCTGAACAATGGAAAATGGAAAGACCGTCAGATCCTTTCGGAAGAATGGGTACGGGAGTCTACCAGGAATCACGTGAAATCTAACATGTTCTCCAATTCGGGGTATGGATATCAATGGTGGACACCAAGTAATAATACCTATTCAGCACAAGGATCGGGAGGGCAAACGATTAATATCCTTCCAGATTATAATATGGTCGTGGTGACGACGGGCAGCACACCTGACTATAACTTACCCTCGCGGCTTCTAGACACTTATATTATTCCATCCCTATTATCCAAACCGATTCAGAAAGAATCCGTATCCTCTCATTCGTTGCAAAAGGTTTTACAAGAAGCAAGCAGATCGCCTGCCTCTCCATTTACTGAGATACCGCCATTTGCCAAAGAGATTTCCGGGAAAACTTACTATTTTGACAAGGAAAAATTTTCTGTAACCTTCCATTTTCCAAACAACGAAGCGGGAAGTATAACAACAGAATTAAATGGAATGAAGAGAACCTACAGCTTTGGATATAATGGGAGCTATCTCACTTTCAATGACCAGGCTCAATTATCGGCCTACAACCATGTTGTAGCGACAGCCACTTTTGATCAATCTTCATTAATTTTGCAGCAACGATCGCTTCAAAACATACAGGACGTAATCATTAATTATAACTTTCAACAGAATAAGCTTCATTCTAAAGCGATCAATTTATATTTTTCAACAATAGGAGAAGAGTCTGTAGGAACTCTTGTTGAATAAGACGACCGCGGTTGCACAACGATGAATATCGAACTTGCATGTTTTGCCCTAAGTACGTGCAAACTTTGGAAGAAATAATCCGAAATGAGCACGAGGAGTGAATAGGGATGAATGTTGAATTGATGATGCAATCTATTCAGAAGCTTGCAAAGCCTTTCGATAAACAAGAGAACAGGAGACAACTGATCGATCAGGCGGGCGGTGCCAAATACGTGCTCCTCGGAGAGGCTTCTCATGGAACCTCGGAGTTTTATACAGTTCGTGCAGAGCTGTCGAAACGTCTTATTACAGAAAAAGGGTTCCGATTCATCGCAGTAGAAGGCGACTGGCCCTCCTGCTATACTTTGAATCGTTACGTCAAGGGGTACCCCGATGCTGGGGCCGATGCAAGGGAAGCGCTCAAGGATTTCAATCGATGGCCTACCTGGATGTGGGCTAACCGCGAGATTGTAGAGCTTGCTGAGTGGCTTCGTGAGTATAACGCAGACAAGCCGGACAAGGCGAAGGTCGGCTTCTACGGGATCGATGTGTATAGTCTATGGGAATCAATGAACGAAATTCTGAAGTATCTCAGTACGAAGGACCCTGAGGATCTGCAGACGGCGAAACGAGCATTCGAATGTTTCGAGCCTCATGGCAGGGACGAGCAATCGTATGGAATTTCAGCTTCTCTTTACGGTGCAGGCTGCGAGGACGAGGTTGTCGCCCTTCTTCGAAGGCTGCAGGATAAGTGGAAGGACTCCCATTCGGAAGATAAGGAGAAGGAACTCAGTGCCGAAATGAACGCACTGGCGGTGAAGGGGGCGGAGGCATACTATCGGACGATGATTCGTCATGACATCAATTCCTGGAACATTCGGGATCGCCACATGGTGGAGGCACTTGAGAGACTGATGGAATTTCACAGTGAAGGAGCTCGTACAATCGTCTGGGAACATAATACTCATATTGGAGACGCTCGAGCTACGGACATGGCGGGTGAGGGAATGGTCAACGTGGGTCAGTTGCTGCGAGAGAAGCGCAGTGAGGACGTATATGCTATCGGATTCGGCACCTACAAGGGAACCGTTATTGCAGGTAAAGCTTGGGGAGCACCGCTGGAGGAAATGAGCGTACCGCCGGCTGTTCCGAATAGCTGGGAGGAGCTGCTGCACCGGAACGGAGTGAGGGACCAAGTTCTCTTTTTCAGCAAGGATGAACCAGTTCTGGATGCGACCAGCATCGGTCACCGTGCGATCGGCGTCGTATACGACCCACGGAGGGAAAGGGGCAATTACGTCCCTACAGTCATTTCGAAGCGTTATGACGCTTTTATCTACATCGATCAGACGAAAGCGTTGTCTCCGCTCACGGTTCAACACATATTATCATGAACATCAAATTTTGATAATAATTGCTTATTAAGCGCATGATAAATGCGGAGGTGATAGGACTTGGAAAAGAGAAATCCACCCGCATTTAAAACAAACAAATTTGCTAAGGATAAGATGGATGCCATTAAAGCGAAGAAGGCAGCAGACTATCCTCCGAGCTTGAATTCCATTCCGAAACAGAACAATCCGCAGTAGTGTATTTATAAACGTAAGCAAAAGGAATCAGCAGACACGGGGTGAATGCAGGATGGATAATAAACCGAAGGGACATGTTGAATTTAGGCAATCTCCCGTTAAGCTTGTTGCCGATTTACCTGGAGATGAAGCGATGCGTGAGCATCTGGATGAAACGATGCAGAACGATGGCTATAAGGGAAGCTGCTCCATTATCAATACCGAAATTGAGGATCAGGAATAACAATCGAGCTGCCGGTATCCGGCAGCTCTCTTGCATATTAGCAATCTATAAGAAATCATGATACTAGCATCATGATATAATAGGGGCAAGTAATGCAACCTATTCTAACTCAGAGGTGATCTATAATGGCCGTTACAGCAAATCAAATATTCGTTAATTTACCGGTTAAAGATTTGAATAAAACGATAGAATTTTTTACTGCAATAGGTTTTGAATTTAACGCCCAATTTACGAATGAGAATGCAACTTGTATGATTATTAACGAGAATATATTTGCCATGTTGCTGGTTGAAGATTTTTTCAAATCGTTTACCAAAAAAGATATTCCGGATACTACAAAAAGTACAGAAGCAATTATCGCATTATCAGTTGAGAGCAAGGAGAAAGTGAATGAAATTGTTAATAAGGCTCTAGCGGCTGGCGGAAAGGCTGCAAATGAACCGAATGATCAGGGCTTTATGTATGGATGGAGTTTTCAAGATCTGGACGGACATCTTTGGGAGTTTTTCTATATGGATGAGAGTGCAGTTCAAGGTTAAGTGAAAATGATGACAAATGAGCAGTCCTGAAGAGGACTGCTCATTTTGTTCAACTTAAAATATGGTTGTGATGTGGTAAAATTATCAAAATGATTATTATTTAGGGGGAACAAGATGCACCTCAATGATTTCAATACATTTATAAAAAACAGCTTTGGCAACTTAATTGAACAGTTCAGGGAAAATGATGAGTATGGCTTTAATAATCCACCTTCGAAACCATTTTTTCGAGTAGGATACACAACGAATCTTACTCCAGAAGTGATAAAAAAATCAGTGGACCAAAATGTTCAGCTTATTATCACACATCACGATGCTTGGGATTTTATTTACGGTATGAAGGAGCAATGCTTCAAGATGCTCGAAGAAAATAGTATTTCTCATTTCTATATACACCTTCCATTGGATTTTGCTGAATTTGGTACATGCAACTCACTGTTAAAAGAAATAGGAATATCAGAAATAATTCAGCAGACTCACTTTAGAGACAATAAAGAAATCATCGGAATTGGAAAATATGCAGAACCGATAACCTTCGAAGAGCTGGTTGAGAGAATCACTAGTAGATTGGGCGAAGATGTAAAGGCTTGGAAAAATTCAAATACGTTAATTAGGAAGGTTGGCGTAATAACAGGCGCTGGCAACTCTACTGCCTTAATCAGTCAGGCTAAGGAGGCAGGATGCGATGTATATGTAACAGGTGAAAAAACGCTTTATTCGGTGCAATATGCGAAATTCATTGGGCTAAATCAAATTGTTGGAAGCCATACATTTACAGAGATATTCGGTGTTAAATCTCTTGTAGAGAAGCTGAAAAATGAGTTTAACGAGATTGAGGTTATCTATCTTGAAGAGGAACACTTCGAGTAAGGATCATAAAACACCGTCAACGGCCTAGATCAACATACATTTCTTTACGAGTTCTGCAGTAGATGCCAAAGAAAAAAGAGTTAAACCCCTAAAAGCGGCCTAACTCTTTTTCTCATGTAAATACTTACGTTAGTTAGAATCTACGGACGTCCCACCCATCTCAAATAAATATTGCCAATTAATAAATCAATTAGATAAAATAATTAGTAGAAAGGAGGGACTAGTCACTATCAAAATAGATTTGCTTGCAGTCATCCAATAAAGGAGATGAGTAGATAAGTGAATAAAAAGTTATTAACGCGCTGTGTGACCTGTCTATTGGCCGCTAGCTTAGTTGTCAGTCCTCTGCTGCCCGCGGCTCCGTTCGCAGCCTCAGCAGCAACTCCTGCGATGGATCCTGTCCCTCGCATGCTGATTACAGAGCTTGTCCCCGACTCTGGGGGAGATGTAAGCGGAGAAGATCCGTTCGAATATGTTGAAGTTTATAATAACAGCGATCAACCTATTGATTTTAAAGATTATTCCATTCTGTACCGATATCCCGGAGAACCTGGGAATGATTTGTTCTGGCGGCCTTATACGGATCAACCTCTAATTATCCAGCCAGGGCAGGCCGTCGTGTTCTGGGCGGTTACAACGGAAGGCAAAACGAAGACAATCGCTGACTTCAACGCTCACTTCGGCACGTCTTTGGTGGAGAACCGCGATATCGTCCGCATGCCGGGCGGCCTAAATAA
The DNA here is from genome assembly GCF_059692235.1 of Paenibacillus sp. J2R1T-4. Lineage (NCBI taxonomy): Bacteria > Bacillati > Bacillota > Bacilli > Caryophanales > Paenibacillaceae > Paenibacillus > Paenibacillus sp. J2R1T-4. The sequence goes on from NZ_JCAUBA010000012.1 coordinate 43,764, forward strand.
CCTTCGGGAACGAACAATCGTCGTAGCCACGAATACCGGACACGATATTGCTCGCGCCAGTTACAATCAAGGCGTGTTGGATGTGCAAACGGACATGAGTATCGTATATGGCACCCCGGAAGCGGGCAGCTTGGATATGAAACTTTTAAGCGCGAAGACTGTGCCTGCTTCGCCCGGCACGTTGTCGCCCGGACAGGTTACCGGAGAGCCGCTTCGCACGGTGCCGGACACAGTACCGCCTGAGGTCCGGGATATCAGCGATCCATCGGGCATCGATTTGATCAAGCCGATTGAGTTGGCCGCGCAGGCCAGTGACGAACGCTTGCTCGCCAGCGTAGCTTTGTATTATAAGTCAAACAAGACCGCAGACTACATGAAGGTTCAGATCCCTCGCGGCGCTGACGGGAACTTCCACCATTCATTGGAGATGATGGAGTGGTTCGGCAGCCCGACGTTGGAATATTATTTCTCTGCTTCAGATGGCAGCAATGACGTTGCCACCCCGCCGCGCACGCTTTCTCTAGCCGGAAACGAGGAAAACCCTTCGCTGAACGTGCAAGAGGGTGAGGTGCTGACCGGTGAGCGGGTGCTGATCGGCTCTGCGGCCGGTGTTGCGGACGGGCTGTCGTTGTCCATTGACGGCACGCCTGTGAGCCCGACAGAAAAAGCGTTGGAGAAGACCTCCTATTTCGTTTTCGAAGCTGACGACATTAATATAGGTCAGAACCTCATTACAGTGGGCAGCGAGACCTTATATCTCATTCCATTCGATACCCAAGATTATCAAACTATCGTGGTTCCTGTGCGTCCGGATTTGTTCCGCTACGGGCAGCCGAACCCGATCGCGATCCGGGCGGGTTCCGCAACTCGCGCGTATTATGAAAACCAACCGGAGCCCGCGGTGGATGATTTCAATATTCGCAATGTCCGTCTTGTTTTGGCGGACGGAACGGTCGTGAAGGATCCGAAATATTCGAATCCCGCCACCATACTGGATATGGGAGACAACGGCAGGTTCCTGCCTGTCGTTTATTTTAACTTCTCCATTCCGCAATCGTATTGGGACGGCGTATCCTATCGCTGGAATACTGCCGTTGCCGGAGAGGGCCGTCACCGGATTGAAGCGGTGCTGCCGGATGGCCGCCGTGATACGGCGAATGTAACGGTCGATAATCAAGGGCCAATGTTGACGACGAACATCGTGGAAGGGCAACAGTATAAAGGGCCCTTTGTAGTCGAGGCTACCGCCTACGACGCTGCGTCCTCCGTAAAATCGTTGGAGATAATGCTGGATGACAAAGTGATCGAGGCACCCTACGCGACTTCCTCCGCGGCTTTGGCTCCCGGTACTCATAAGTTAGCGCTAAAGGCAGTAGACAGTGCGGGAAAGATCAGCGAAAAAACCGTCAGGTTCACTACACCGGTGGAGCAGCCTGCTTCGCCAGTCCTGGTACAGCCTGCGGATGGTGCACAAGACACTGAAACGGATGCAGTTCTGCAGGTTTCGATTACCGATCCTGCAGGGGATCCGCTAAATGTCAGCTTTTATCAAGGGAAACGCCTGACTGCGGCAGACCCTGAGGTCACTGTCTATTCACACTCGGCGGTCGTCGAGCCTCCTGTTTCGTTGTCCCATCCCGGGGAAAGGCAACTGACTGCTGAAGAGAAAACAGCACTGGGGAAATCGGATGACCAATATGTCACTTCCGATTCAACGGAACAATTCCCATACCAACGTTTCGAGGTAGAAGTAGGTTCCGAAACGGGAGCTGGTGACCGCATTGAGTTGAACTGGGAAGGAAACTCGCTCAAAGGACGGAAGGTAAGCCTTTACGCTTGGAATCACGCTGCAGGCAAGTGGGATTCGCTTGCTTCGATGGTCGCAGTGTCAGAAGAGGACTTTACGTTGTCTACCGTCATAGATGGGGGCAATTACGTACGCGAAGGCCGCGTGCAGGCGCTGGTGCAGGACGAGATCCCTCGCCGCGACCAGTATGATTTTACATTCGGGTTAATGCCGGATACGCAGATTTACGCGGAAATCCTGCCGGAGTATTTTGAGTCACAGGTCAATTTCTTGCGTGATGCTAAAGATACAATGAATATTCAATATGTCGCGCATGTTGGAGATATTGTCAACTCTGCCGGCATCGCCGGGCAATGGGAACGTTCCAGCCGCTTCATGAAAGTGTTGGAGGACGCCGGAATTCCGTATGGCGTAGCAGCGGGTAACCATGATGTATTCGATGGAGGCGCAACATCCGTGCCGGATTATTCGGCATTCTCGCAGCATTTCGGTGCTAGCCGCTTTGAAGGGAAGCCATTCTACGGCGGCTCTTACAAAGACAATCGAGGGCACTACGATTTGATTTCGACGCATGGAAATGATTTTATTTTCCTTTACATGGGATGGCGCGTTAGCGACGAAGATATGGACTGGATGAATCAAGTGCTGAAGCAGTATCCGGATCGCAAAGCGATAGTGGTGTTGCATGAGTATTTACAGAATAATGCAGCACGCTCTGCTACCGGGAACATAATCTATCAAAAGGTCGTTGTCCCGAACTCCAACGTGGTAATGGTTCTGAGTGGACACTTTACAGGCAGCGCGCTGCGGACCGACCAAATTGACGATAACAAGGACGGCAAGCCTGACCGCAAAGTGTTCCAGATCCTCGCGGATTACCAGGGGGTTCCGAACGGCGGCAACGGGTATATGAAACTGCTTCATTTTGATACGGAATCCGATACCGTCTATGTCAACACTTACTCGCCGTATTTGGATGATTACAACCATTACGATGCGGCAAAGGACGAATTTAAACTTAACTTGGAGCTCACCCCGCAGGTGAAGCGGGTCGCAACAGACGTGATGGAAGTTAAAGTTTATTCCGACGAGGCGATCGGCAGCGTTCAGGCGGCAAGCGGCAGCACGGCTCAAGTAACCTGGGCAGGCCTCAATGGAAGCCGCACCTACATGTGGTACGCGCTAGCGGAAGATGCATTTGGCGGACGCGCATACTCGGACATCTGGTCTTTCCGGACCCGACTGACGGTGCCGGCACCGGAAGGGGTCGAAGCTGCGAATGTTACCGCTGAATCGGCAGAGCTAAGCTGGAGTCCGGTAACGGCGTCTGACGGCTCGACCGTCACGTATCAGGTTTATGGAAGTGCCGGCTCCATGGCCACAGTTACAGGGAACGTGTACCAACTAACCGGTCTTCAGCCGGACACTATGTACATGTTCCACATTACGGCGATGCACCCTTCGGGTATCGTGTCGGGTCCAAGTGTACCGGTCACATTTACGACACCGATCAACCTGGCCGCTCTGCACAATGGTGTTCAGAGATTCATCGAATCCGGGAAGCTGAAGCATCCTCTTTCCAACCAGCTGCAGCAGGCTTTGCGCCAAGCGGAAGACCATGAGCAAAAGGGGCAGAGGAAACAGGCGATCAAGAAAGTCGAAGACTTCCTCAAGTACTTGGATCAACAGGGCAACGAGGACAATGCCGCACCGGATGCCAGACAGTGGCTTGCCGAAAAGGGTCAGGCACTCATCAGGATTTGGGAAAGCTGAATTCTTACACAGTTGGTGTATTAAAAACGGGCGTCCCCTCAATGAAGGGACGCCCGTTTCATTTTTACAAAGACAAGCTGTCCAGCGAAATCTTGAACATGCTTTGCAGTACAAGGCCGACAGCGAGGGCAGTTTCGTCAGCCATATCTGTGATGTGAATAAACTCTACATTCCGGTAAGTCTCAGGGACATTGGCGAGCACACGCGTCTTGAGTTCTTCCGCGAATGATTCGCCCAGTGCTTGCAGCACCCGTCCGGTTATTAAAACGTGATCGGGGTTCAGCAGTGTGACCGTATTGGAGATGGCCAACGTAATCGCAGCTGTCAGAGCATCGCGAAGCTGCAAGGCATCCGCCTCATTCGAACTCCATGCGTGCTGGAATTGTTCGAGTGAGAATCCGGCATTTTTGTCTAATCCCCATGTGGAAGCTAGCGTTGTAAGGCACCCCTTCCCTCCACAATAGCAGTTGTATGCAAAGGGAGGGGCAAATGCCTTGTAATGCGCCAATTCACCGGCCACAAAGCCGGATCCGGTAACAAGCTGCTTCTCAACGACAATCGCACCGCCAATTCCTCTGTCGAATTTAAACGTTAAATTGTTTTTAGAGGACAACAGGCTTCCTGCCATATTTTCGTTGAGCGCCAACAGGTTCGTGTCATTCTCCAGGTAGACTGGAATTCCATACTCCGTCTCCAATAGCTCTGCTATGGGGATCCGCTTCCAACCGAGGCCAGGTGAGCGGAGCAATATGCCTTGGCTGGAATCGACCAGTCCGTAAACACTGAAGCCGATGCCCTTAATTTGAGAGGGATCGGGGATTTCGGCAATCAGCTTGTCGAGAACCCCACGGACCACCCGCAGCAAATCATCCTCCGAATGATAACGTTCTTCGCATAACTCTGCTTCAGCTAATTTCTCGTTCTGGAGATTGTAAACTGCACCTCGGGCGGTAGAACCGGACAGCTGTATGCCGACCGCACAGAAGCGGGACCCGTTAATGAGTAAAGGGACCCGCTTGCGTCCACTGCCGCTTTCTAGAGACTGTGGCTCGCCTTCGATGATCAACTGTTCCTCCAGCAGCCGGTTAACAATATTGGTTACGGTCTGCTGGCTTAAACCTGTTTTCTGGGCGAGTTCCACCCGTGAGATAGGACGCTCTGAGAAGATCAAATGCAGTACTTTTTGCTGATTGATTGATTTTAGCAGCGAATGGCTAGGATTTTTCAATGGGGATTTCGACCTCTTCTCCCTTTAGCTCAGTACAGTTTCGTTATTGAAATCAGTTTACCACTATCATCTTCTTCGGAAAAGAAAGAAAAATCAATTTTGTCGAAACATTGCTATTGATGAACTCAAGAAAACAAGATATATTAATAATAAATAAAATTGATTTATTAATAGAGGGGTTAATTGTAAGCGTATGCTAATCATCAAGGAACTGATAACCTTTACAAAATATATACGCTCACTTAACAATGAGTCAACAGTTAGCCTGTATGCTTATATTAATAAATCAATTTTTTTTACTAATTCGAGGGGGTTTCAGTATGAGAAAAAATTTTGCAAAGCTGACGGCTCTAAGTTTGACGGTCGCCATGTTCGGTTCCTTGCTGGCGGCGTGCAGCAGCGGTAACACAGAGAAAAATCCGGGAGCCCAGACCCAACCGGGCGCAGCAGTGGAGGTTTACGACAACGGTTTGCCGAAGAACGAGAAAGTAACGCTGAAGGTCGGATTTTTCATGGGTGGTTACGGGCGCGAATGGTTCGACTATGCTGTCAACTCTTTCACAGCCAAATATCCGAACGTTTCGTTCGATATTACGGCATCGGCAGATATGAAAAACACCATTCAAACTAAGATTGCAGCAGGCAACGATAACGATATGTTCGATATTTTTAACACATCACCTGCGTCAGGAATTGTGCCATTGGCGGAAGCCGGAAAACTCGAACCCATGGATGATTTATTCAACAAGAAGCTTGCGGACGTTCCTGATAAAACGGTTAAGGACATGATCTTGCCGGGAATGTTTGAATCGTTCACCAGAGTCAACGGTAAAGTATACGAGTTCACTACAGCCAGTTCGTTCGGTGGATTGTTCTACAATAAGACCTTGTTCGAGAAAAACGGTTGGAACCAAACTCCACGGACATGGGCTGAATTTAACGACCTTCTCGCAAATATCAAGAAAGCCGGCATCACTCCAATTACATTTCCGGGTATTCATCCAAGCTATTACGACTGGGCCTTCGGCGATGCCAAAATATTTGAATTGGCAGATATGAAAGGCGGCGCGGATAAGTACATTGAAAATTTCAAAACGTATACGGGCCCGCAATATACGTCACCTGAAAGTATAGAGCATTGGAACCGTCTTTATGAATTAGGCAAGAAAGGCTATTTCCCTGAAGGCTTGCCTGCATTAACGCATACCCAGTCCCAGATGCAGGTTATTCAAGGGCAAGCTGCGATGGTATCGACAGGAAGCCACGTAGAGAATGAAATGAAGAAGTCGACACCTGATGACTTCAAATGGGGCTATATGGCGGTTCCCTTCGTCGAGAACAAAAACCAGAAAATTTGGATTAAAAGCGGCATTACGAACTTCAACTATATGTGGGCAGCCAAACCGGAATTAAGCAAGAAATGGTCCAAGGAGTTTATTGTCTGGTTGTTGACACTGGAAAACCAACAATTTGCGGCTGAAAAATCAGGGGCTCTCCCGATGCGTAAAGATTTAATCAACGATTCCGCAAAAGTTGCAAAACTTTCGAGTTCCGCTCAAGCCATATTGAAGTACATTAAGGAAACCGATGCACGGACATATAAAGCGCACAGAACCGTCAGCATCTCGGATCCGAACATGGCCAAAGCGACAAAGGTTAGAGACGAAGCGATTACGAAAATCGTTTTGGGCAAGCAGGATCCTAAACCAATGCTTGAAGAAGCGGAAGACCTACTGCAGCAAGCTGTTAAAGCACAGAAGAAATAAACAGAAACGAGCGGGGAGGAATTCCTCTCCGCTTTTATTTCATAATAGGAGTTGACTTCCCTTGTCCGACTCAACGGTATTGAATGATTCGCAGACTCCGCTTCGAAAAATGGGGCTGGAAAAAGCGAAAACGCAAAAATTAATATTTTTGATCTTAGCCATCGTCCCGCCTTTCGGCGGATACTTACTGTTTACGTTATTTCCGAATATATTATCGATCTACTATGCCTTATTGGATTGGAATGGGATGACGGAACCCAAGTTTGTCGGGCTCAAGAACTTTGCTGCTGCTCTCCAGGATGAGTATGTCTGGCGTGCACTCGGCCATAACGTCATATTTATGATCACGGTTCCGGCTTTGGTTGTACTAATTTCTTTGCTCCTGGCCTATTTGGTTACGAATAAATCGTATTTCGAGAACGAATTCCTTAAAGTGCTGTTTTTCTTTCCTAATGTTCTGTCGATCGTTGTAGTCGCTCTTTTATGGGCATTCATCTACGATGGGACTTACGGCTTGCTGAATGGAGCACTCCAGCTTATCGGCATTGACATGAAGAACTTTTACTGGCTGGGCAGCGAAAGCACGGCGATCTGGGCGCTCATCCCGCCATGGGTGTGGGGTGGTGTAGGCTTGTACGTAATTATTTTTGTCAATGCCATGACGGCTATTCCCAAATCGCTTTATGAATCCGCCATTCTGGAAGGCGCCGGCCATATGACACGCTTGTTCCAGATCACTATTCCGCTGATTATGCCGGTCGTGCGCGTAAGTGTGCTGTTCCTCGTTGTAAGTACACTGAAAACCTTCGAGCTGATATTAATCATGACAAACGGCGGCCCGTCTGGTTCGACGGATGTGATTGGTCTATATATGTTCAACCTGGCATTCGGAAAAGAGTACATTAACTATGGTTACGCATCTGCTGTCGGTATGATCCTGTTCGTCATCCTGGTTACAGCCAAGCTCCTAATGGACAAATTTTTGCCGAACCGGGGAGTCGAGTTCTAGTTATTACTGTTCTAACGTGGGGAGTGAATTCGGGTTGAAAGAAAAAAGGACACTAATGGACGTCATTTGGCGTCTGGGTTTGTATATTTGGGCAATAACGATACTTTTCCCGCTGGCATGGGTTTTTTATGAATCCTTGAAGACCAACCCGGAATTTTTTAAGGATTTATGGGCCCTTCCCAAACAAATGCAATGGTCGAATTATGTCACTGCCTGGACCGAATATGGCTTTGGCCGATCCTTGTTAAACACACTTTATTATGTGGGCGGAAGCCTTGTCTTAAGTCTCTTTTTTACTACACTTAATGCCTACGCGCTGACGAGGATGGAATTCAAGGGTAGGAACCTCATTTGGGGCCTGATCATGCTTTCATTATTCCTTCCCGGCATTAATGCCCTAGTTCCTCAATTTGTAATCATGCGGGAGCTGCATTTAACGAACAGCCTGACTGGTTTGATTTTGCTGTCGGCCTTAGGAGAAAGTGTATTTTACTTGATGCTGCTGGGAGGCTTTATGAAGTCTTTGCCCAAGGATTTGGAGGAAAGTGCGCATATTGACGGTGCTTCGATCTTTCAAGTGTTTTGGCGGGTCATCGTGCCGCTTTCCACACCCGGGATTGTTACCGTAGCCATTTTCAAGTTCCTCGGATACTACAACAATTTTATGAGCCCGTTCATCTACTTGAGCGATCCGAAAAAATATACGATCGCGGTGCAAATGTATCAAGCTAACAAAATGATGGAATACACTACGGATTGGGTGACTTTGTTTGCGGGCGTAACGATTGCCATGATACCTTCCGTTATCGTATTTATAATTTTCCAAAAGATGATCATGCAGGGTGCGACCTTGGGCGCTGTCAAAGGATAAATTATTGATTGAAGTTCCGCCGGTTCATTTATCGGTAATTTAGACTCAGGGGAGGTACTTCAAATGGCAAATTATCGTTTGCTCGCTCTCGATTTAGACGGCACCACACTAACAGAAGACAAACAAATTATGCAGAATACGCGCACATGGATCCGTCGGGCGGTGGAAGCCGGGGTCACTGTTATTTTTTCGACAGGACGCGGTATGCAGACGGCCGGACAATTCTGGGATGATCTCCGGTTGGAAGCTCCAATGGTAATGTTGAACGGGGCAGAAATATGGAAAGGTCCTGGGCAGCTGTGGGAACGACACTTTCTTAAACAGGACGAGGTTCGGCGGCTCCACTCGATTGCCGTGGATGCGGATGCAGGGTTCTGGGGATACAGCGTAGAGAGCCTGACGGGCAGGAACGAATGGACGCTCGACATGTTCGAAAGGAACTGGATGAAGTTCGGAATCCATCATGACGACTTGAATGTCATTGCTGCGTTGCGTGAAAAGGTATCGGCCTTCGGTACTTTGGAAGTAACCCGTTCCGCGCCGATTAATATGGAAATTTCCAACGCAGGGATCACCAAAGAGGCTGGAGTAACGCGCGTATGCGAAATCCTGGATATCACTATGGACCAAGTGATGGCGATCGGTGATAGTCATAACGATCTGCATCTGATTCGCGCAGCAGGTCTTGGTGTTGCAATGGGAAACGCAGAGCAGGAATTGAAGCTTGCTGCGGACGCTGTGACGGATACGAATGAGCAGGATGGAGTGGCGGTGGCGATCCAGCGGTTCTTGTTCGGGATTTCGTAATTGGTTAAAAGTTAGTGACTTCAACAGTTTAACAGAACGCAGACAGTCTAATTAAGGCAGGTGATCGAATCGAATGTCGGGTGTTAAAGTGAAAAGTTACCAGCTGTTAAAGTCGATCAATCAGCAGAAGGTGCATTATCTCATCTATACCGAGGGACCTATTTCCAGAGTGGAGCTTGCCGAGAAAACCGGACTGACGCAGCAAACGGTGACCAATATCGTCAATCGGTTGCTGGAGGAGAAGATGGTGCTCGAAGGAACGCCTGTGACTAGCAGCAGCGGACGTAAGCCTGTGCCTTTGACCACGAACAGCTCGAATATGTTCGCACTTGGCATCGAGGTAGCCGGCAAGTATGTAAGTGGTTCCCTGTGTAATTTCCAGCAGGAACCAATCAAAAGGACGTACAGGGATGTGGAGAAATACGAGAGCGTAGACCATTTGTTGACGGTAATTCGGTCGGTTATTGACGAGTTGATGACCGACGTGCCGGACAAAAGCAGGATCAAGGGAGTCGGTATGAGTGTGCAAGGGCTGGTCGATACGAAGCGGGGCTTCGCGCTCAGGCTTCCAGGTTTGGGCTGGGGCAACTTCCCGCTGGTCGAACGATTGGAGGATGCTTACGGGCTGCCGTTCTATTTCGAGAACGACGTGAATCTGCTCGCTCTCAACGAGAATATGAACGGCGTGCTGAGCGGCTCGGACCATAACATTACGCTGAAGTTCGGTTATGGAATCGGCGGCGCTATCGTAGTCGGAAAACAGCTCGTGACGGGCTCGACCTTTGTAGCGGGCGAGTTCGGGCATTATAAAGCTTTTTCGGGGGAAGATGCCTATAAGTGCCACTGCGGCGTCTCCGGCTGTCTTACGACTCTCGCTTCAGTAAGCGGGATCTTCAGAAATGAGGGGCTGACATTGGGGGAATTCTCATCCCGTGTAAGAGCCGGCGACCGACAAGCGGTCAGGTTGTTCCGCAGAATTGTATCCGCCATCGAGTTGGCCGTCAGCAACGTGGTCACATTCCTCAACCCCGATCACTTAATGATTACGGGAAGCGTAATAGAGCAGTTCGCGGATATCCTGATGCCCGATTTGAAACGCCATGTGCTGGAGAATATACCGGAAACGTGCCGAGGCGTAAAAATTATCCACCTTCCCCATCCACCGGCAGAAACTACGCTTGCCGCAGGACTTGTCATTCGAAAGGTGTTTGAAATCCCCGTAGAGAGTTTGTCGTTATGAGAGTAATCAAACTAATAGCTCTTAATGAACATTATGTATTTTGTTAGGTGAACATCTGCCTACATAATAAATCAAGTTGATTAACTTTATTCAATAACGGAGAGGATTGTGTTCGATGAAAAAAGGATTGAAAGCAGTTTTGACTGCGGGAACTACGCTCGCAATCGTTGGTTCCTTGCTCGCGGCATGCGGCGGTAAAGAAACTGAATCGCAGGGAAACGGGGAGCAAGGAAGCACGGCGAAGGCAAGTAATACTCCTGCCGTGCTTAGCATGATGGTGGCTACGCACAACAGCTGGCCATATAAAGAAGATTGGCCGCTCTACAAATATTTTAAAGAAAAAACAAATATCGATATCAAGGTGCAAGCTCCGCCTAACGATTATACGACTTCGGTCAATCTGGCGATTTCCTCCGGCGAGCTGCCGGACATTATGAACATGCCGAGCCTTACCTTGGCCAATAAACTCGGCGCAAGCGGCGCTTTCGTAAACGTATTAGATCATCTAAACAAACTCCCGAACTACAAGAACTTTCTGAACGCGCATCCGGAAGTGAAAGAAACGGTGCTATCGGCGGACGGCAAAAGCTACATATTCCCGCTCTACGGGCTGGAGAAGGAATCGCGTCGCTCGTGGATTTACCGGGAAGACGTGCTTGCCAAGCACAATCTGAAGACGCCGGCTAACTACGACGAATTGTATGCGGTCGCCAAGAAGCTGAAGGAAATTTACCCGAACAGCTTCCCGATCGGCATTTTTGCCGGGTTGTCCCCGCTCACCAACATGGCTGCGGGCTTCGGGACCTGGAACGGCACGTATTATGATTACGACAAGAAGGAATGGCTCTACGGTCCGATCGAGGATACCTTCAAGGAATTGGTCGTATATATGAACAAGTTCTATAAGGAAGGGCTTGTCCCGCCGGATTTCATGGCATTGAACCGGAAGCAGTGGCAGGATCTGTTCGCCCAAAACAAATCGTTTATCGGATCCGACTACATCGGCTCGATAGACGAGCTGAACATTACGTTCAAGAAGGACAACCCGGAATTCAACATGAACTTCATGATTCCTCCGGTGGGTGGACCGAAGGGAACGCCGAAGAACGCCTACCCGGGTTTCCTGTCGATGGGCTTCTCTATCTCTGCCGTGTCCAAAAACCAAGACGCCGCATTCCGTTATATGGACTTCCTCTATTCTCCGGAAGGAACCGAGGTGGCGAGCTGGGGCAAGGAAGGCGAGACGTACACGGTCGAGAACGGCAAGAAGAAGTTTAAACCGGAATTCGTCAACTTTGCCGACCTGCGCAAGAAAACGGGTATTGCCACGTATGGAGCCTATACGGTGCTTGACATGAGCGGTTATTTCGCAATGTTCTCGCCGAACATGCAGAAGGGCTACGAGCAGATTGAAAAGTACGAAGCGAAACCGCAGCCGAGAATTGCTTACACCGACCAAGAAAACGAGTCGATTACGGCGGTAAACGACAACGTCAACAAATATAAGGAAGAACAGATCGCCAAGTTTGTGTTGGGGCAGCGCCCATTGACCGAATGGGACGCTTATGTGGCGGAAGTGAAAAAGCTGGGCGTACAGAAAGCTTTGGACATCAACAAGACAGCTTACGAGCGTACGCTTAAGTTCAGCTCGCAGAAATAAGCCGTATTGCCTTGCTCGAGAACGAGGACTCCCGTACGGCAGGCGATAGCTGCCGGCCGTGGGGTTCCTTTCTTTTCAACCGAATGAAACATAAGCCATTCAACACCAGAAAGGAGCGGATCGCCATGATGCCTTCCCGCACCAACACGCTGACTCGCAGGCTCATCAGGGACAAGTATTTGCTGTTTCTTGTCCTTCCTTGCTTTCTCTATTACGTCGTGTTCAAATATGTGCCGATTTTTGGCATAGTGATCGCGTTCAAAAACTACAGTCTGTTCAAAGGCGTTTGGGCGAGCGACTGGGTGGGTTTCAAATATTTTATCAGGTTTATCGAAAGCCCCGACTTTTGGCCGGTCATCCGCAATACGTTTTTATTGGGGTTGTACCGGCTCGTGTTTGGCTTCCCTGCGCCGATCATTCTCGCTCTACTGCTGAATGAAGTCCGTAACGCGCTGTTCAAGCGGTTCGTGCAGACGGTGAGCTACCTGCCGCACTTCATTTCCAATGTTGTCGTAGCTGGAATTACCGTCATGTTCCTGTCGCCGACAGGCGGGCTGGTGAACAATATGATCGATGTATTGGGTTTTGAGAGGATTACCTTCATGGTAGAACCGTCCTGGTTTCGGACCATCTACGTGTCGACGGATATTTGGCAGCATATCGGATGGGGGACGATCATTTACTTGGCGGCGCTTTCCGCCATTGACCCTCAGCAGTACGAGGCTGCGCGAATCGACGGCGCGAACCGCTGGAAGCAAATGACCCACGTCACGCTGCCGGGCATTATCCCTGCTGTCATGATTATTTTGCTGCTCGATATCGGCAAGATTCTCGAGGTCGGCTTCGAGAAGGCATATTTGCTCGCGACTCCTGTCACCTATTCGACGGCGGATATCATCAGCACCTACGTTTACCGAGTCGGCTTGTCTCAAGGCAATTACAGCTATGCGACGGCCATCGATATATTTACGGGCATCATCAGCTTTATCTTTATCATCACGGCCAATACGGTCAGCAAAAAACTGAGCGAGCACAGCCTCTGGTAACAATCCCGGAAACGGAAGGACGGTGACCCCGAGATGAAACAACGATTTCAACTATTTGATGTTATTAATATTGTGCTGCTTCTTGCGGTTGCGGTGTCGTGTTTGTACCCGTTTATCTACATGTTTGCCATCTCGCTGAGCGACAAGGTTTCGATTGCCAAAGGCACGGTATGGCTGTGGCCGAAAAACATGAACCTCGACAACTATCGGTATGTGTTTGAGGACGGTCGTGTTATGACGGGCTACCGGAACACCATCATATACGTGATACTGGGTACGGCGACATCCTTAATCATAACGGCTCTTGGCGCGTACGCGCTCTCAAAGAAGCATATGATTTTTCAAAAACAGATCATGATTCTCATCGTATTCACAATGTTTTTCGGCGGCGGGATGATTCCGACGTTCCTCGTCGTCAAGGAACTCGGATTAGTCAATTCGGTGCTGGCGATGGTGTTGCCCGGAGCGGTTGCCACCTGGAACCTGCTCATTATGCGCACGTTTTTCTCGGGTCTGCCGCACGAGCTGGAGGAATCCGGGAAAATCGACGGCTTGTCGGAGGTCGGGATCTTTTTCCGGATCGTCCTACCGCTGTCCAAGCCAGTGCTTGCTACGATTGGTCTGTACTACGCCGTTGGCATCTGGAATAACTTTTTGGGCCCACTGCTTTATTTGCGCGATGCGAATTTGTTCCCTCTTCAAGTGTTTTTACGTAACATCGTGCTTTCCGGTGAAATGATGAATGGTGAAGCTTCGGCTGCCACTGACCTTCAAATCGTAGGAGAAGCGTTAAAATATGCGACCATCCTAGTATCGACCGTCCCGATTTTGTGCGTGTATCCGTTTATTCAAAAATATTTCGTTCGCGGAGCGCTGATCGGTTCCGTCAAAGGCTAGTCCCAACAGGAAGCACGGATATCGAATTAGGATAGAGAAAAGGAAACCGTTATGACTATACTACTGACAATAGCAGGCATCATCGTCGCATTACCGCTCGGATATTATATTTGGATGCACACGACTGCCCTGCATCATGCGGATGCAGATGCATTAATCGTGCTCGGCTACCGCTGTGACAACGACGAAATGCATACTCTGTTGCGTGAACGACTGGATACGGCTCTATGGCTTATGGATAGGCACAATTACCGCAGCATAATTTTGTCGGGCGGGTCCGTAGGCTCGACGAAGAGTGAGGCGGAAATAATGCGGGAATATTTAATTCACCGTGGCGTAAAGCCGGAGCTTCTTGTGGTTGAAACATGGTCCTGCAACACGGTGCAAAATATGGTCAACTGCGAGCTGCTGATGAAGGAGCGTGGCCTCGAAACATGCCTTGTCGTCTCCAATTCGTTTCACATTCGGCGTATGAAATATATCGTCAAGTCACTCGGGATGGAGGTGCAGTTTTACGCGAGCCGTAAGCCTTCCAATTTAGCTGGTCAAATGAAGCTCACTTGGCAGGAGATCCGGGCATTTCGGCTCACCCTGCCATGGTTGGATAAGGTTGCGGGTATGAGGGAGAGGAAGATTATGGGAAAAATATGAAATGAAACCCGAAAGACGGTTAGTCAGGGAGAAACCCTTGGCCCGGCCGTTTTTTTTCTACGACTGTCCAATTTAGTCACCAGGGTGCCGTTATGATAGTTTTAAATAAATAATAGTATAGTCAGGAGGAGAAGGAACAATGGAGAGAAAAGAAAAACCAGTCAACGCGATACAATTGGACGCTAACATGCGAATTGAACAGTCAGACGACAACAATCTGAATTGGTATGCGCCGACGGAGGAACCGTTCCAGGTGGCGGGTTTTGCCTGGCGGCGGCAGGAGGGACGCTACAGGAGGTTGCCGGCTGCCCCCGCCTGGGCGCTGCCTGAGGCGGTGGATATACTGGCGAATTGCACGGCGGGCGGGCAAATACGGTTTACCACCGATTCCACAGCGCTCTCCGTAAAGGTGAAGCTCACGGGAGCGGCCAACATGTACCATATGCCGGCAACGGGGCAGTGCGGATTTGACTGCTACATCGGTGATGTCGGTGAGCAGTACTATTACAGCACGACCCGATTCGATCACCGGCTTGCCGAATACGAAAGCGTGCTTTTTGCGGGCATGGAAAAAGAACAGCGGACAGTAACGCTGAATATGCCGCTGTATCAGGGCGTGGAGGAAGTGCTCATCGGGCTGGACAAAGACGCGCAGGTCGCGCCGCCGCCGTCGTACTACTCGGATAAAAAAGTCGTCGTCTACGGCACCTCCGTCACGCAGGGCGGCTGCGCCTCCCGTCCGGGAATGGCGTACACGAACATACTCAGCCGCAGGTTTAACCTGGAGTTTCTCAACCTGGGCTTTTCGGGTAACGGCAAAGGGGAACCGGAGCTCGCCCGCATACTTGCGGAAATTGAGGACCCGGCATGCCTGATCCTGGACTACGTGGGGAATGTCTCCACAGAGCAGCTGCAAAAGACGCTTCCGGATTTCATTGCCATCTATAGGGAGAAACATCCATACACACCCATTCTGGTTATCTCAAGAATTACCCATGCGAAAGAAAGATTTCAGTCCCAAATGGCGCAGGAGAGGGCGGAACGGAAGCTGATCCAGATCCGGACTGTTGAGCAATGCCGGGAGAGAGGGGACGCAAACATCTTTTTTTGCGACGGGTCCGAGTTTCTCGGCGAAAACGCGCATGAATGCACGGTTGACGGCGCCCATCCAACGGACCTCGGATTCTTGCGAATGGCTGATGGTTTGGAGCCGGTTTTGCAACGTATTTTTCCCGTTGATTAAAAGCAAACGGCAATGGGCTATTGAACGTGGAGACGGAGAGAACGAAAAATCCAGGTTCAGGATGGACTAAGCCATACATTTACAGAGATATTCGGTGTTAAGTCTCTTGTCGAGAAGTTGAAAAATGAGTTTAACGAGATTGAGGTTATCTATCTTGAAGAGGAACACTTCGAGTAAGGATCATAAAACACCGTCAACGACTGGCCATCCGTTCTTGCATCCGAATAGTTGGACCATCCATGGTCACCCCATAGGAAATCGATTCTAGATAGCTATGTTGCTTACTCACATACTCTTCGCCTTTGGATATAATCTGGTTTTTCTCAATGTAATATGGAGTAAAAGACATATCGATCCGATCACGATATAGCGTAAGAAAGAGCAATCCCGTATCAGCTTTCGGTCCGCTTACATAGTCGGGAAAGAGAAAATTGCCAATAGAATAAGCGATAGGCTTCCCCTGATAGTACTCAAATCCTTGCAGCACATGTACATGGCTGCCGACGATTGCATCCGCCCCGGAGTCGATCATCTGTTTGGCGAACTCTCGCTGCCAAGGTTCAGGCCGATTGTTCATTTCGACTCCCCAATGAATGTAAACCATTAAATAATCGGTTTCATTTCGCTCCCGGGCGATAGCCTCCAACACCGGCTTGCGGTCGTACGCTTGTGCGATCCCAGGCTTGTTAACTCCCGCGAACCATTCTCCGGTAGGGATGAACCGAGAGAACGCGAGAAACTTAACCTTTTTCCCATTTAAAATCACATTTTTGGCGCTATAGGCTTCCTTAGCATTCATACCACCTCCAACATAGAGCAGTTCAGCTTTATCTAGATTTTCAAGTGTATCGAGGAACCCTTTCTGTAAGAAATCCATGCTATGATTATTGGCTACCGAAACCATATCAAACCCGGCATTCTTTAGCCCCATGAGTGATTCTGGATTGGATTTGAAATTATAAATCTGATTCGTATCCTTGGCACTCTCCAGCGTTACAGCTGTTTCGAGATTGACGAAGGCAAAGTCCGCTTTTTCTATTTGCTCTTTAACGTGTAAGAATGGAAAGTCGGGACCATGTTGCGCTATGGCTTCTCTAAC
Source organism: Paenibacillus sp. J2R1T-4 (assembly GCF_059692235.1). Lineage (NCBI taxonomy): Bacteria > Bacillati > Bacillota > Bacilli > Caryophanales > Paenibacillaceae > Paenibacillus > Paenibacillus sp. J2R1T-4. The sequence goes on from NZ_JCAUBA010000012.1 coordinate 60,861, forward strand.
AGACCAGTCAAACATTACATCCCCTGCAAATATCAGATTTATCGGATCATCGATCTCGTAGCTGGATTGGGAGAAAAAGCTCGTTGATGGAGAAGGCATAGGAGTTTCCACAGGGCTGAGGTTAGGCAGGTTAGGTGTTGTGCTGTCGAGGAAAGGTGTTTGAGACTGCACCTGTTCCGTTGAAACATTGTCAGCTGTCAACGGGACCTGGGAGAATTGGCAACCATGTAGCACTAAAGAAATTAGCGCCATGATAAGGCAGAGAACCAACTTTCGACTCACTAAAATCACTCCCTTGTCTTGGAAATGGGCTTTGCAAAGAAAAAGGACCCGAGTGGGTCCTTTACTATCCTTGGTCGCTAGAGGTTCGCACTTGGTGTCGCACAATTTGACTAAAACCATTTCTTAACCGCATAATCTCTCTCAGATTATTCGCTGCATAGCGTAATTATGACTTGCGAAACAATCAAGGTTATCTTGATCGGGCATTATAGCGTAAGATAATCGGAAAAATACCGACCAGTTGTTATTCATCGTGCAGTGTATGGCTCAATAGACCGGTTTATTGGCATTTTAACGGAACATTACAGTGGTGCATTTCCGCTTTGGCTTGCGCCAGTTCAAGTAAAGTTGTTACCAGTGTCGGATCACTTCCTTGACTATGCTCTTCGAGTAAAGAATGCTCTTGAAGATGTCGGCATACGAGTTGAGGTGGACGGGCGTAACGAAAAGTTGGGATACAAAATCCGCGAGGCTCAGCTAGAAAAAGTACCGTATATGCTTATAATCGGAGAAAGCGAAAAATTTTCGGGAACAGTAGCTGTCAGAAAACGTGGCGAAGGAGACCTTGGGACAAAAAGTCTACAGGAACTTATTGCCATGATATGTGAAGAAATAAATGATAAAAACTAGTGATATGGTATAATTTGGGCATATAAGCGACGACGGCGGTGATCACCTATCCCACATGTGAAGTTTGTAGAACAGTTAGAGCCTCATTTGGGTGTATTAGAAGCATATTGCAAACGTCTCACCGGCAACGGTACGGATGGCGAAGACCTGTATCAAATTACACTTGAAAAAGCCTATCGGGCTTACAGCGAGAAGTCAGCGATGAACCGGGCTTATTTGTTCCGTATTGCGAAAAACGCATGGATCGATCGCCATCGGACGAAAACCGTTCGCGAGGTGCCGCTGTTGGATGAGCATGTCGCGCATCAAACGGTGAACGATCTGAATGTCAGGGAAGCGTTCGAGGTCATGGCGGAGCGTCTGTCTGTCAGGCAATCCATCCTGCTTTTAATGATAGAAGTATTCAGATTTACAGCCAAAGAAACCGCGGCCCAATTAGGCTCCACGGAAGGCGCTGTGAAGGAAGCGCTAAAACGGGCCCGCCTCCGATTAGCTCGTTATACCCCGGAACCGGATGCCGATACTCGCCCGAAACCCGCTCTGTCTTCTTCGGCTGACGGGATGTCGCGGGAACGGATGGAGCTTTTTATCCGAGCGTTTCGAAGCGGAAACATCCAGCAAATCTTCACTTCATATAGGCAACTTCGCAATTGTGGCATCGACGTGGCCAAAGTTTGCATGCAGGAGGAGTACTTCTACTTTGAATTTCTTGATCCGAACGGTCATTTGATGCGAATCTTCTCGAAAAAAGTTTTGGGATGACCATTTCTTTTATACTCAGGGAACCGTTATATACTATTGAAGAACCATGTTGGGAGGGATCGTAGTTGACGGCAAAGAGATTTCATCTACAAGTAATAGAAGTACCGGTAAGAAATTTGAAAGAATCGGTGGAGTGGTATACGGGCATGTTCGGGCTCGGCTTCTGCTTCCCCTACAACGAAGGTGACGAGGAAGCTTGGCTGAATGTGAACGGGATGGGGTTCGGTTTGATCCATACGAATGAGGTTCCGAAAATGGAATTTGTCTCCGCCAAAGGGGAAAGGAAGATTTTCTTCTCTTTTCAAGTGGATAACATCCATGAACTCTACGAAGAGATGAGGCAGAAGGGCGCTGACGTCAAGGAGATGGTCTATAAACCAGGCGGTGGCTACAGCTTCCAATTTGTCGACCCTGACGGCAATTGCATGGGCATATGGGGTGGGTGGCCGAAAGAGGAGAAGTAGAAGAGGGGCGGCAACCCCTCTTTTAATGAATGAGTGTTGTTAGACAAGCAAACCCCCTTCAGATACATTTGAAGGGGGTTTCTAAATACTATTCTTTCTCGTTGATAACGTTGTGCGGAGGACCGTCCATTACTGCGGAGGAACTGATCAGAATCGCAGGTTCCGTCGTTTGCACCACCCCACGCTTCGAAAGAATAGGCGGTTGGAAGATGAGACTGCTTCAATGGCATGTGCCGAGAGCGAAGGAGATTCTGGACCGCTACGATCAATACGCTGGCGACTGCCAGGAATTCAGACTTGAATACGTCGGAAGCGGTCCGTCTACCTCCTATGAAGCAGGTAATACCGCAACCGTTGCGGCATAAAGGAGAAGAATCGTTAGGTACTTTGCTTCAAATAAAACCTGAACAAACCGACAACCTAAAAATTTTATCCGTTTCTCAATTGTTGCTAGCTGTGGAAGGGTACGAAATCTATTACAATAAGGAGGACATGTAATTAAGGAGGATGCAGCTATGACGCTCATCGGCTCGCTTAAATCCAGCCCGATCATAAAACGCTATCCCGGCAACCCGATTCTGACGGCGAACGATGTCCCCTATAAGCCTGCGCTCGTCTTCAATGCCGGCGTGGCCAAATATGAAGGCCAATACGTGATGGTATTCCGCAACGACTACGGCGATGCGGCGAGTGAAACGCTGCTGCCGCACAATACGACGAACTTGGGGCTCGCTTACAGCAAGGACGGCATCCACTGGGACGTGCAGCCCCAACCGTGCTTCGGGCTTGAGGACGACGAGATTATCCGTACGTACGATCCGCGTGTGACCGTCATGGACGGACGGTGCTACCTCTGCTTCGCGGTCGACACCAAGCATGGGGTCCGAGGCGGCATTGCAGTGACGGATGACTTCGCTAACTTCGAGGTGCTGAGCATGTCGGCGCCGGACAACCGCAACATGGTGCTATTCCCAGAGCGGATCGGCGGCAAGTATGTTCGACTCGAGCGTCCATTCCCAGTGTACGGCAAAAGTGGCCGGGACAGCTTCGACATCTGGATCTCCGACTCACCGGATCTTAAATATTGGGGCAACACCGAGCTGCTGCTCGGTCTGGAGAAGGTACCGTTCGCGAACGACAAGCTAGGTCCAGCCGCTCCGCCGATCAAGACGCCGCACGGCTGGCTGACTCTGTTCCACGCGGTCGACATCGACCCGGCTCGAGGCAAAAACGGCTGGGAGTCCTTCTGGCGGAAGCGGTACACGGCGGGGATCATGCTGCTCGATTCGGACAACCCATACAAGATCGTAGGCATGTACCAAGAGCCACTGCTCGCGCCCGAGGTCGGCTACGAAACGGAGGGCGGTTTCCGCAACGACGTGATTTTCCCGGGCGGCATGATTCTAGAGAACGATGGCGAAGTGAAAATCTACTACGGTGCCGCCGATACGGTGGAATGTCTAGCGACCGCCCACGTAGACGATTTGGTACGCTTATGTTTGACCCAGTAAATAGGTGGGGGCAGGGAAGTTGCGCTAAGGCGGCTTCTCTGCTTTTATTTGGTATCGGAGGAATCCTGGCCCCATGAAGCATCCATCGCTCATCCGTTACATCAATCAGCGGTTCAAGGTCAAGCTCATCCTGAGCCTCTCGGTCATCATCATCGTGTGTTCGATCGTCACCGGGTATGTGTCGTATCGCATTAACTTGAATTTGTTCGAAGGCGAAATCAGCAAGCAATATCGGAAGACGAGCGAGCAGACGATGGAACAGATCGGGTTCAAAATCCAGGACATCTATCGGATCACCGACTTCGTGTTCTTCCACCCGATGGTGGAGCAGTATGTGCAGAGCATGCACGCCGTCCCGGGAGAAGGAGAGAGCGAGGCGTATCGGAACTTCATGCTGGAGCGCGAGCTGTCCTCAGTGCTCTTCCCGCTCAAATACGAGTCGCCGCAGATCCGGGGCCTATATATAGTAGATCTGCAAGGGCGGAACGTCTATTTCAACCAATCGACCGCTTCGATCCAGATCAAATTTCCCGAGTTCTATGAGCTTCTCAAGCAGGCCATGAAGCCGGGCTCGGCGGAGATCGTCTGGCAGCGCATGGAGATTACGGATTCGTCAGAGCCCTCAAAGAAAAAAAGCAATCTGGTCGCGGCGCGGTGGTTGAAGTCGACTAAGCAGCAAACGGTGTACGGCATGATGATTCTGATCCTGGACGAGACGTTCCTCGGCGGCTCGCTTGATCCGCTGATGGCCGGTAGGACGACTGGGACGTACATCTACGACCAGAATAACAAGCTGCTGTACAGCCTGGAACCGGAAGGCCGGAAGGGCCATGAGCCGAAACTGGACAACAAGGCCGGCATGTACATCCAGCATTTGGACGACGAGGACTTCCTGTTCGTGAAAAGCGTCTACGAGCCCCGATCGTTCTCTCTGGTGAGCGGTATCTCGCTCGCGGATATCAAGGTAAAGGGGCGTAGTGTGTACCAACTGGCCTTAGTATCGGGACTGGTCAGCGTCCTTCTCATGGCGCTCAGCGTCTCGTTCTTCAGCGGCAAGATGCTGCGGCCCTTGCATATGCTTGTCCGGGCGATGCAGCGGGTGCGGGAGGGAAACTTCCGGGAGGTGATCCCGAAGACGTCGAATGACGAGTTCGCCTTCCTAGCGGACAGCTTCAATATGATGGTCGCCGACATCCAATCGCTCATCCAAGAGGTGTACGTCAGCAAGCTGAGCGAGAAGGAGGCCGAGCTGAAGGCACTGCAGGCCCAATTGAATCCTCATTTTTTGCATAATGCGCTCAATTCGATTTATTGGAAAATCATGTACCTGTACGACGACGCCGAGACGGCTTCGCTCGTGACCAGCCTCTCGGAGTTGCTGCGCTACTCGCTCGCTTCGGTCTCCACTCCGAGCACGCTCAGGGAGGAGCTGGCCCAGATTCGCAATTACATGACGATCCAGGAAGCGCGCCACGGCGAGGAGCTGACGGTCTGCATCGAAGCCGACGAGGAACTGCTGGAAGGCCGGTTGCAACGACTGCTCCTGCAACCGCTCGTGGAGAATGTGTTCGTCCATGCTTTCCAGGACCAGACTTCCGATAAACGGCTGTCGATCCGAGCGTTCCTGCAATTCCAGCCAAGAGCCCAGCTCATCGTCGAAATCGAAGACAACGGCTGCGGCATGTCGCCTGAGACGATCCGCCGGGCACTGGAAGACCAGGGAGTCTATGAGGAGCGGAGAGAGCGGGAGAGCATTGGTATCCGCAATGTCGCGCGGCGCATTCATTTGGTGCACGGAGAGCCGTATGGCCTGGACATCCGGCCTCTGTCCCCGGGGACGCTAATCCGGCTTACATTGCCTTATGAAATCCTGAGTGAGAGCCATAGGGAGATCTATCTTACGGAAGGAGGAGCGGCAGATGACAAGCATCGTACTGGTTGAAGATGAGCCGTTGTTCCGTAAGGGACTGGCCAAAATGATCGCGGGCTCCGGCACAAGCTGGACCGTATGCGGAGAGGCAGATAACGGACAGGAGGCCGAACTGCTAATCGCGGATTGCCAGCCGGATCTGGTTATGACGGACATTCGTATGCCGATCATGGATGGCTTGGAGCTGTTGAAGCGGGTGAAGGTCCGGTATCCCCAGATTGAATTCATCGTCATCACGGGGTATCAGGATTTCCAATACGCGCAGACCGCTCTAAGGTACGGCGCGCTCGATCTGCTGGTCAAGCCGTGCAGCAAAGATGACATCGACGAAGTGTTGTCGAAGGTGGAAGCTCTCCTGGCAGAGCGTCAGGCGAAGGCGCGCAAGGCCGCGAGCGAGCACCAGCTGTGGCTCGAGAGCACGCTGCGCTCTATCCTCCTGCGGCTTCCGTACCCTGCGGAGCTGCTGGCGGAGCTAGAGGGGAAGGCGGCCGACCAGCGGCTTCTCGTGTTTCAGATCTCGGATTTCTTCCCTGCCCACAAGCAGTTCAAGAAGCAGGATGTACCTCTCCTGCAGTTCGCCGTCCTGAATATCATCGGTGAGATGATGGACACACATGGGATCTCAGGCATGCTCTTGCTGATCGAGGCCGGCCGGTTCGGGCTGCTGCTGCAGCCTTCGACTCAAGAGCAGCCGTTCGGCGAGGCCGTCTGTCGGACGATCGGGCAGCTGCTCGGGCTGGTGGTGCTCGCCTCGCCGGCCGGCCTCGTACCGCGCCTACTGGAGCTGCCCGATATGTACGAGTCCGCAGCCGCTGAGGCGCGATCGGCACAGCCAGAGGACCGCGGCAGCAGTGCAATCGGGAGCGGCGTCTTGGACGCGTTCCCGATCAATCGGGCACGGCAGCAGCTGATACGTGCACAGACGGTCGCGTTCATTGCCGCCGGGCAGGTGGAGGCGCTGCGGGGCTACCTGGATACGCAGATTGAGGAGATCGGCGCGTATTGCATCAAGACCGACACGTGGAAGATCGAGGCGTTGTCGCTCAGCTTCGCCCTGCTGGATACCGCCCGCAAGCAGCTTGAGCGCGTGTACGATCCGCAGGCGCTGACCGAGCGAATCGGCAAGCTTCATGAGTGCCGCACGATGGAGGAGGCGCGCTGCTGGATGGCGGTGGAGACGGACGCGTTCCTGCGGGCTTTTCAGGAGTGGCAGATGAAATACAGTGCTAGCGCGATCAACCGCGCGATGCGCTATATCGAGGAGCACTTTGCCGAGCCTCTGTCCCTGCAGCAGGTGGCGTCGCACATTCATCTGAATGCGGCTTACTTCTCCCATCTGTTCAAGAAAGAGACCGGCCGCAGCTTCGTGCAATTCCTCGTCGACCTGCGGATGGAGCGGGCGAAGCAGCTGCTGGCCAACACCGATATGAATGTGACGGAAGTGTCCGGCGAGATCGGGTACGATTTGCCAAACTATTTTGCCAAGCTGTTCAAGCAAGCGACCGGCCATTCGCCTAAGGAATACCGCAAGCTGTATCAGACCAGACCATAAGTCGATCGGAAAAGGGGGAGACAACGGCTATGATCATTTTCCGCAACAAGGGCTTCTTCCTGCCGGTGCTCTTCGCAACGGTGCTCCTAGCACTAGCGTCCGGGTGCAGGTCTGTCGGGGAGCTATCGAATAGCGAGCCCCCCGCGGCGACAGGCCAGCGGGGAAGTATGTCGGTATCGATCTATGAGCGCGGCACGATTCCGTCCAGCGAAGGGACGGTCGAGAACAATCGGATCACTCGCTGGATCAACGAGAACGGACCCGTGGACGTGAAATTCGTCTCCGTGCCGCGCATTCAGTCGGAGCAAAGGCTGAATACGCTGTTCGCCGCGGAGGAAGCCCCGGATTTGATTCTCGAATACGCGCCGCAGATTAAATTCCCATGGATCGACCAGGGGCTGCTGCGTCCGATCGACGACATGATCGAGAAATACAGCGTAACCTACAAGGAGCAGTTGAAGAAGTATCCGATCCTAGTGAAGGCCGGGACCGGAGCGGACGGCAAGCTGTATCAGTTCGGGCGGATCAACGAAACAATCCCGATGCGGGGGTTGTTCATCCGCACTGACTGGCTGGATAAGTTGAAGCTGGACATTCCGCGCACGACTGATGAGCTCTTTCTCGCGTCCAGGGCGTTCACCGAGCTGGATCCGGATGGCAACGGCAAAGACGACACGTACGGAATCGCCATGTCCTACAACTCCGGGGCGGTGCTGGACGAAATGTTCGGCGTGACGTATCCGGATTTTGTTGTGCGGGGGGGCGAGCTCGTGCATGGATGGGAGAACATCGCGGCTGTGACGGAATTTAAGAAACGGCTGTACACCGAAGGGCTCGTCGACCGCAATTATATCAATGACAAAAACGGGTGGAAAGCCAAACAAGATTTTCTGAACGGGAAGATCGGCATTTACATGGAACAGTTTAACGTCCCGATTACGTTCTACACCGACTTTTATTTGCCGCTGAAGAAAAATGTGCCGGAAGCCGAGCTCACGGTCATGCCTTTTCCGAAGACGTCAGTCGGGCAGTTCAATCCGGTCTTCGTGAATCCGATCCAGATGACGGGGGTCGTCAACGCCCGGGCGAAGGACCTCGAAGCGGTGATGAAATACGTGGACTTTGCCGCCTCGGAGAAATTCATGAAGACGATGTACTACGGGTTCGAGGGCGTACACAGCATGACCGTCCCGGGCAAATGCCCGCAGATGCTCAATCTCGACAGATGGCGGGCGGAGTTCAACTTCGGCACGGGCGATTATGCGATGCTGGCATCGCCGCTCCTGGCAGGCAATTGCTATTACGGGACGCACAAGCTGGACGAGCAGGACCCGCTCCAATCAAAGGTCAAGACGATGTTCGAGATGAACTCGGAGTTCGTCAACTTCGACCTGCAGGTTGCGGGGCCGACGCATTCCGAGCAGATGCCTCAGTTGTCGAAGGAGCTGCAGATGATCTTGACCGCGACTTCGAAGCAGGTTGGCTCTGCCGACGGCGACATCTGGATCAAGGCGATCTTGACGCCGGGCTATACCCCGGACATGGCCAAGCAGGATGCGATCGCGGCATGGGAGAAGGCGGGCGGCAAGCTAGTCGACGACTGGTACCAGCGCTTCTATGCGAACGACAAGGATAGAATCATCCTGACGAAGGATATCTATGATATCTTCAGGCAACAGCGGGCGGAGCAGAAGAAGTAGGCTGGACTAACAGAATTTTGAGAACCACCTTACAAAGTTAGGGGCTTTCCCGGATAGGAGGGAAGCTCCTTTCTGCTTTCTACGCTTCCCCGCCAACAGTACTAAACCCATGTCCCAGACCTCACCTAAAAATCGTATCCATTTCTCCATAGTTCGTAGATGTTCGCCTGGCCCGGAAATCGTACACTTAAGCCAACAACGACGATCCGAGGTGAACGAGATGGGCGTGTCCAGCTGGAAGCAGACGCTTCGCTATTTGAACCAAAAAAAATACTTATACATCTTGCTAATTCCGTGCGTGCTCTATTTCTTTATCTTCAACTACATCCCGATGTACGGCGTCATCATGGCGTTCAAGGACTTCAACTTCGCTAAGGGCATCCTTGGCAGTCCCTGGGTCGGGCTGGACAACTTCCGGTACATGTTTGGGCTAAGCGATTTCTACACGGTTTTCTGGAACTCGTTCTATCTGGGCATCCTGCGGCTGCTGTTCGGATTCCCGTTCCCGATCCTGCTCGCTCTGTTCCTGAATGAGATGCGCAGCATGATTTTCCAACGGGTGTCACAGACGATCATCTATTTGCCCCACTTCATCTCCTGGGTCGTCATCGGGGGCATTCTCGTCAACTTCATGTCCCCAACGTGGGGCGTGGTGAACATTCTTCTGGTCAAGCTGGGCTTCGACCCAATCTTCTTCCTCGCCGATCCAGACTACTTCCGTCCGATCGTCATCCTTAGCAGCATCTGGAAGGAATCGGGCTGGGGCAGTATCATCTACCTCGCTGCGATCGCCGGCATCAATTCGGAGCTATATGAAGCGGCGAGCATCGATGGGGCGGGTAGGCTAAAGAAGCTGTGGCACATCACGCTGCCAGGCATCAAATCGACAATCGTCGTACTGTTTCTGCTGAGGCTCGGACAGATAATGGGCAACGGCTTCGAGCAGATCTTCGTCCTGCAGAATCCGTTGAATCTGGGCGTATCCGAAGTGTTCGAGACGTACGCGTACCGGGTCGGCATCCTGGGCGGGCGCTTCTCCTTCGGGACGACGGTAGGGCTGTTCACCTCGGTCATCGGGCTGATCTTCCTGCTGATCGGCAACACGATCGCCAAGCTGTTCAAAGAGGATGGCATATGGTAATCCTCGAGCCGACATACCAGTCTAACGCATCACGAGGAGGAGGCCGTTGTTTTGAAGATTAGATCCATCAGTGACCGATTATTCGACATCATCAACTATTTGTGCATCGGGATTTTCGCTTTGGCTTGCTTGTTTCCCTTTTATTATGTAGCGGTCCTATCCGTCACGCCTTATTCCGAATATCTTGACAATCCGCTGCTGCTGTTCCCGAGCCACTTCGAGTTCGGCGCATACAAGCAAATTTTCGATATGCCTCTTATGTGGTCCGGCTACCGTAACACGATCCTGATCACGGTATTCGGGGTGGCTCTGAATATCGCGCTTCTGCTCGTCTCAGCTTATCCGCTGTCCAAACGAGATCTCAAGGGCCGCAACGTTATCCTCATTCTCATCACGTTCACGATGTTCTTCAATGGCGGATTAATTCCGAACTTCTTCCTCGTCAAGGAGCTGCATCTGTACAACACGCTATGGAGCATGATCCTGCCGGGAGCGCTTGGAGCGTACAACCTGATCCTGATGAAAAATTTCATTAGTGAAATCCCGCCCAGTCTGGAGGAATCGGCGTTCATCGACGGGGCTAACGAGATTACGGTGCTGACCCGTATCATTATCCCGTTGTCCAAGCCGGCGATCGCGACGTTCGTCATCTTCCATGCCGTGACCCAGTGGAACACGTTCTTCTCGGCGATCATCTACACGTCTAAGCGGGACCTATGGCCGCTCATGCTCATTCTTCGCGATATGGTCGTCGATGACGGGGGGATCGCGAAGGATGCGATGGACGCGAGCAGTGCGGGGGTGACGGTATTCACGATCAAGATGGCGATTATCATTTTCGCAACGTTGCCGATCATTCTCGTGTATCCCTTCCTGCAGCGGTTTTTCATGAAAGGTCTGATGGTGGGATCCATCAAGGGGTAGTTGAGTCGTTCGCATAACCATTTGCTTATAGCTGCAGGCCTCGCTTGCAGTTGTAATAGATCTTACAGTCAAAGGGAGAGTTGGGTATATGGAAAAGAAGGCGGTCAAGCATTTCGTTCGCAGTCTGGCAACACTGACGTTGATCGTGCCGTTAGTGGTGGCTTGCGGCAGCAACGGCGACAGCAAGGACACTGGCAATAACGCGGCTAGCACCACTCCAGGGGGCGTCAAGCCAGCGGTGGCTACTACGATCAAGATGTTTAATCGGGTGAACGCCGGCATCGTACTGGAGAACAATCCGGTTATCGCCGAAGTCGAGAAGCTGGCTAATGTCAAGCTGTCAATCGAAGCGCCTCCGATCAATAACTACGTCGACAAGCTGCAGGTTATGATGGCTTCGGGCGATTTGCCTGACCTCGTGTACAACTGGGGCGGCGCGGACGCCAACATGGAGACGTGGGCAAAGAACGGACTGCTCACGCCGCTGGATGACAAGATTGCTAAATATCCGAACCTCATGAAGAACATCACGAAGGAAATGTGGGACGGTGCCAAATCGACAACGGACGGCAAGCTCTACATGATCCCAAGACCGAATGTCGTCAACCATTGGGGGTATATGATCAACCAGCAGTGGCTAGATAAAGTCCAAATGAAAGCGCCTGTTACACTCGACGAGTTCGCCAACGTGTGCAAGGCGTTCACGAAAAATGATCCGGACGGCAACGGCAAGGCCGACACCTACTGCGTCAGCTTCTCCAACCCAACACTCGGCAACAACTCGATCTGGAATGCGTCGAATTTCCTCGCTTCAGCGTTCAGCCTCCCGATCGTGAACGGGGCGAAGGATACGGATGGCAGCTACAAGATCCGTGAGAAAATGTCCGGATACATTCCGTTCCTGACTTATCTGAAGCAACTGAACGATGAGAAGCTGATCGATCCGGAGTTCCTGATCAATAAGATCTACGTCGACCAAGACAAGCTGAACCAGAACAAAATTGGGATCATCTATTCACACCAATATGCTGTTATGGGCAACCTGGCAAAGGACAAAGAGTCTGACAAGAAATATACGTACCATGGCGTATTGAAGGACTCGAGCGGCGTAGCGAGCGACTGGGTTACACCTGCGGTATGGGGCGGCTGGATGATTCCAAAATCAAGCAAGAATGTCGATGCGGTGTTGAAGTTCCTAGATTGGGGCAATACGACGGAAGCGAACGCGCTGCTTCAAATTGGAGTGAAGGGGATCACATTCGAATCGTATGACCCGGCGACAAAGAAGATCAGCCGCACAGTGGATCAGAATACGAAGCTGTCAACGCTCACGAGCACGTACATGACGCTGGCCAACGCCATCGACGGCAGCGCCTCTACGATCGAGGGTGCAGACACCGAAGAACGCTTGGGCAAATACAAGGCGCAGTTGGATAACGCGCTGAAGCAAATGAAAGTGATCAACATTCCGGCGGTCCGCTCGCCAAAGATCCTGAACTTGAACAGTGCGATCCCGGATCTGGTGAAGAAGAAGGACGACCAGGAGATGAAATTCATTCTAGGTCAAATTACGCTTGCGCAATTCAAGGATTTCCTAGATAAGGAATGGTACCCGGCAACGGCGGATGCGGAGAAGGAATATATCGAGTACATGAACAAGCAGGGCAAGTAAGATAAGGTAATTGAAGGTAAGATAAGGTAATGCAACGATCGCCCTCGTCTCGGCTTACAGTTGGGGGGCGATCGTGTCATTTTCTGAATATAATTTTGTTGCAGACAGCTCAAGGAATCGATTGCTAATCAACACAAGGAACGGCGGCAGGTTTATAATCTGCTGCCGTTTTCTCAACGGGAGTTTAATGTAATAAACGTTTAATTGGATTCTGTAATCTTTACGCCCTCCTTATTACAAAATGTGGTAAAATATTGGGGCAATAAGGTTTTAAGGAAGGATTACAATGAATTCTAAAAATGTAACCATACTTGCAATCATAATTAGTTTAGTGGGTAGGTTACAACTTTAGAAAATATAACATTGACAAGACTAATAATGAACTAATAATCAAAAAAAATATAATAAACTCAGATCAAAGAAGTAAACCTACTTATGAATTTATAAAACTATCAGAAAAAAAATATAATGAAATCTTAAAAGAGGGAAAAATTAGAATTAGAATAACTTATGTCGGTAATGGTTTCTCCCTCTATGAGTTTGATACAAGAACCCAAAACCGTGAACTAATTCAGCGGCAAGAAGGAGGCAAATAAACAATTATAAAGATGTGTACTCATTCTAACACGTCATCGTATTATCTGTTATTCCAGCAATTATATCGTTATTTTTAACAGGTAATATCAAAGCACTACTGGATAAACTTGATGAAGCAGGCTACCTTGGAGGTCTGCTTTTTTTATTCAACAACTGGCAAAATAACACGTGGATGCATCATTAAAACAGTGATAAATATGGAGGCATGGATGCATTTGGATAAATGGAAGAAGCAATTGATTAAGCAAAAGCTGGAACATGTGAAAGCGGAAATGGGGGAACTATCTTTTCAGGAAGTTGAGTTCATCACCACAGGATGTGAGAAAGATGTTTTGATTTTGGATAAGAAAACGGTAATTGCTTTCTTTCGTGATGGATTACAGTTAGAACGATATAACGTACGGCAGGAACTGATTCGCAGATTAGCAAGGCAGAAAGAGGCAGTTTTGCCAGAGTGCCTGTATATTTCTCCAACCCAGAATTTCGTGGTGGAAACATACGTGCCAGGATATCGAATTACACCTCAGTATGTGGAAAAACATTTGGAAAACGCACAACAAATAGGTCGAGTAGCAGGAAGTTTTTTAAAACAACTACATATGACATCAGAACCAAGACTCGCCTTACAAACCGGCTTTGTACAACATGTTCGGAATGACATGGTTGAAGGGGTTAAGTTTCTACAGTCCAAACTGTCACAATCAGAGATGGAACAAGTGAAGGATTTCCTAAATTATTATTATGAAATTTCAACATCGGTTCAGACATGTATTGTGCATGGGGATTTCCACTATGATAATATTCTATGGGATGAGAGTAGCGGTCGAATCGGAATTTTAGATTTTAGTGAAGCTGGAATTGAAGATCCGGCATTGGATTTTATGTATATGTACTATTTTCCTAAAGAATTCAGGCAAGAGGTATTCGAGGAGTATGGTTCAGAAGATGCAAAACTATATGAGAGAAGCCAAATGTACGATAAGATCTATGGTTTGTATGATATGGTAGAAAATATCCAGGGAAATCCCAGAAAACCCAACTTTGAAAAAGGGTACACAAGATTTTTTCGCAGATCTCAAGCTTTTTAAACTTAGGAATTTCGAGTGATTTTTAACTTTAGAAAAACTGTTCAATTAACGGAGTTGAAGGATGGTGGCATTATTAGGTAGATATTTACGAACGGGCACAAGAGCTAAACCAACAAGAGGCCGCTGACAAGCATCAGCGGCTTCATTCAACAAACGGGCAGGATAATTCATGGTAAAATGAGAGGTACCATCTTACCTAAGGAGAAAGAAATGAATATTAGAAAACTTAATTCAAACGAAAATTACCCATTGGAACTGTTGTTATTAGCAGACCCTTCTCGAAAGCTTGTGGAGGAATACGTTAAAAGAGGAGAGTGTTTTGTAGCTGAAGAGGACAATCAAATTATCGGAATTTATGTGCTTCTACCTACAAGACCTGGAACACTTGAATTGGTGAACATTGCCGTTATTGTAGCGATGCATGGTAGAGGTATAGGGAAGCAGTTAGTATTACATGCAATTGATACAGCCAAAACGAGTGGATATACAACAATTGAAATTGGTACTGGAAATTCAGGCATAGGACAATTAGCTCTATATCAGAAGTGTGGCTTTCGAATTGTTGGTGTTGAAGTAGACTTTTTCATTAAGCACTACCCAGAAGAGATTTATGAGAACGGAATTCAGTGTAGGGATATGGTTCGATTATCTCAAGATTTATAAGGTAATAAAAAGGAGGTAGGACGACTTTGCAAGTGTTGCGGAATCGGCAATTCTGGGTATTAATCGCTTTAGCAGAACTTATTGTCTTAATAATAGTATCGTGGGGGTTGATTGTAACTCGGCAGGAGGTGGCCCGATACGAAGGTTATTACGACACGTCGCTGGGTAATCAAGTAACGGTTCTGTTCACAGCCGCCTTCGATAATCTTAAACTGATGGAGCGACTAATCGGAGGTGAAACGTTATCCGTTGAGGAAATGCGTAAACTACGTGAAGGGACCCTTACGTTTTCGAAATCGTACAGTGATCTACATGGTTTGGTAATCCAGCGCTTGGGAAAACCTCTGGAGAAGCTTTCAATGGAACCTGCCGTGATTGCCTATACAATGACACAGTACTTAGATAAAAAGGTATTGCTGCCTGACTCCGATTCATTTCAGATCGAAGGAATACAAAAACAAATCCAAGTCATGCACGACATTCATCAGCAGTGGACAGAGGCTTTAGGTGGGGGGAAATCCGTACCTGATCCGCATCAATGGAAGGGGATTGCGGAAGAGTTATCCAATGGAACAAAATATAAGTCTTTGGAGTTTGAAACAATGCTGTTTCGGTGACTGCGTAGATTCAACTAATGGAGAACGTTACTTCAATAGGGATTCACTGGCTGCTACGCAGTCAGAGGATCCTAAAATTTGATGACAGACAGGAGTTAGATACGATGATAAAAGGTTTCGGAGGAATATTTTGGAGAACTAAGAATCTTGAAGTTATAAAAAAATGGTACAGTGAAGTGTTGAAGATTGAAATAGAAAATTGGAATGGGACTGTGATAAAACCCCAATTAGGAAATGAAACTATCTTTTCTTTCTTTACCGAGAATGACAGTTATTTTCCAACAGAACAACAAGTGATGTTAAATTTCCAAGTATATAATCTAGACGAGACTATTAAGCATCTTGAACATATTGGTGTACCTCTTGCAAAGAAAAAAGAGATTAGTGAATTTGGAAAGTTTATTTGGATTGAAGATCCTGAAGGTCGACTGGTCGAGCTTTGGGAGAAATAACGAGTTGTAATTCATTTGCTGTTGAACGGAGAGCGAGAACATAATTCCAGTATAACGAGAGGTTATTTAAGTTCAATCATTACGGATAAGGAGATATACGATCAAACCTAAGACAGGAAAAAACATAAGTCCAATTAGAGTAAATAGTGCAAATTCCTGACTCTTTCCTCTACTTACACAATCCCGATAAGCCCAAACAACTAGAGCGATATGAATCACTAATAGAACGATGGAGATAAGTAAGAAAAGACTAACTATTTCCATGCACAAACCTCCTCAAAAGTAAAATAATACCTATTATTACGTAATGGTGGGGAGGAGGTTGCAATGACCATATCACAAACTAGGCTGCCGAGGAGATCCAATCGGCAGCCTTTGCTCTGCTCTGTGCCTTGAGGAAAGCCAACTTTTAATAGGTATCTTCGCCAATTTAACAGTGTAGTGTTTACCTTTTAACAATAGGTTTAGTAACCGTTAATGCTGTCTGCATCAATCGAATAACTATTTGTTACCACCGCTGTTGTTACCACCGCCGTTGTTACCACCGCCGTTGTTACCACCGCCGTTCGACTTCACTTTTCCGTAGGCTCCAATGGCAATTTTCTTAACGTCCTCGCGTGGAGAAGCATCCATTGTTGTTGGATTCACCACATCATATGCAACGCTCAACAACGGATTTGGGAATTCGTTATCCGAGTTTTGCGACTCAACAGGTTGCCCAACATAAGTACTCATATCGAATCCTGCTTTTGGCCATGGAGCCGGATAGTCATACAACGTATTCTGCCAATCGTCCCATGTTGCGACAGTATGTTTAATGCCAATACCTGCCCCAACTAATGGGCTATCCTCAGTTAGTTTAAAGTTTTTCACAGCAGCGCTGGCATCGATGAATCCTGGATTCGACCCTGTTATTGTTCCTTTCCATTCTTTCTTATCAGGTACACCAAGAGCATCGGTTTGAACCCAGTTATTCGCTCCCGTGACCTGCCTGCTGCCGGATGCCCAATTTGCCTTATTAATAGACTGAGGATCCGTATTTTCCGAGACAATGATCATTGGTCTGCCTTCCGGCTTATAGAACACGTTATTGTACATCTCAACGCTCTCTACACCGAACTCAATGCGGATCGCCTGTACCGGTGTATTCGTTGCTCCAGTGTCGTCCATATAATGAACAAACGTGTTATTTACAAAACGATATCGTCCATACGTCTGGCCAAAGGAAGGTCCGACTTTGCCTGTATACTCGGATAAATCCGATGTCCCGTCACCGCCCACGCGAACGAGCGAGCCTTGGGTATGAATAATAACGTTTCCGACAACATCCGAATCTTCCCTCCGGAACAATTCGCCATATTCAGGGTTCGTCTTCCTTAATTCTTCAGTAGATACGAAAGCGTACTTTTCGACCCCGTTGTCGTCTATAGTACCGAAGGCTGGGTCGGGACCGATGAGTTCAAGGCTTTGGTGATAGTTGTTTTCAAACCAGTTAAAATATACCTCGTTGCGGCGTGCTCTCGTTTTTAGACCGTTCCCTGAATTGGAGTCATGAATGTAGTTATATTGCACCCTCGCTACAGAGTCCGGGTGGGTAGCCTCATCTGCAGCCAGATACAGATTATGATGTCCTCCGTTTGTACCATTGCGGTATACTTCGTTATATTCGACCGTAATGCTGCCGGAACCAAAGTCGGATCCGAGTATGCCCATTCTAGCATCGTGGATCACGCTGTTTCTGACAACCAGGTTGTCGGCTTTGTGGAAGATTGCCCGATAAACGGTCTGATTTGAAATATCCGTTCTAACGGAGCCTGGCTGAGACATAATGTTGCCGTAATGAACGTCAGGGAATCTTGCCAATACCTCAGCCAGATTACCAATTACTTCGAAGTTATCAAATACAATGTTATCAGCGGCGATATCCACCATATTCGTTGCGTTCAATGTTTTGAGAATCGGTCTGCTGCCATGCTTGGATAAGCCTTTGATCGTTATCGGCTTTACTTTCGTTCCCGCATTCGAGGGGTCTATGAATATTGGAGCCGGATAAATCGTATCCCCATCGACTTCTACAATATCACCTGGTTGCAACAGCGCAACGACATCCTGCACCTTCTTGAATTTGTGCGTTGGACCTACAGAATATACATTTACTCCATTGACTATAACTGGGTTGGTCGTCTCGTTCAGTCCAATCTTGTTGTTATCGACAAGTCCGATCAGCTTCTCACTAAAGTTCGTCACATTGAAGCTGCCACCTAGCGCTACCACTCCCATGACGCCGATGTTATTTTTTGCTAATGCCGCATTACTGCGGAAAGTATAATTATCGGCAAGTGTTACTCCATCCACCGCAGCGCTATACTTTTTATTGGCGAGGTCAATCGTCACTTCAAAATGATAGGTCTTATCTTTGACATAGGGAATCACATTTGCAGCTGTTGTTGCTGTATTGTTGTTTGCGGAAAATCTGCCATTTGTTGCAAGCATTAAGTTTATTCTTCGATCACTAGAGAAGCTCATGACGGAATTCGCTGAGTTGAACGCGATATGCCCATTTACATTGTCTGCAAGCGGTGTTACGTCAAATTCCAGTTTAACCATTCCTGTTCTCGGTTGTGCAAAAGCGTATGTCGTAACAGGTGCATTAGGAGTATAGGGAACATGGGCATAGAAATTACCGTTTGGAGACCGGCCTCCCAGTTGCTCCATAAGCCATGAGAATTGGCCTGTCGTCCTCAATTGCCAGCTGTATTTACGAGGGGGAGTTACCCGGTAAACGTATACATCTGGATGCGCGTTTAACGGAAGAATCCAATAATTAATTCCTACTTCGTAAGTATAGTATAATTTGTTAGCAAGCCTTACTAACTCTTCGTCCGCTGTCCCCAGCTTTTTCGAGAAATAAGCAGCCCAGGCTACGACCCCAGCAACATCGATTGCGTGTTCAACGTCGTCCGACCAGCGAAGATTGCTTGTCCCATCTATATTCATCATGTAATCAGGGAATACGAGCGCTCCCGGATGAATACTGGAATAACTGTGCGGACTAGTTGCGTATGGTGGATTTTCCGCCCAAACTTCACCAGTCGTGGTCGACTTGCTTGCAGCTTTTAAGAAATTGCCCAGCCTTATTACAAACTGCGGGATATCAAGATTCTCGGTAAATGCATAAGCGCGTACCATCGCGTCATTGACAAATACAGACATCCACGGAGATGCAACCGTCCCTGGCATTCCTTCACTATGCTGCGCACTTGTGTGATATAACCCTCCGTCCACACGCTGTGCTGGAATTTCTCCGTCTGCTCCATTTTGATGCCATATCAGTGCATCGACAATATCCCTCATCGTGTCTTTATACTCCTGGTCCCCTAACACTTCATAGGCGACAACGTTAGCCAGAAGCTTCAGACCCACGATTCGTTCCGTCCAAAAACCTAATTCAGGGCTCCATTTATGAGCTGAATTTTTATAAGCGTTGACAATCTTGGAAATATCGCCTCGCATGACATTATCCCCTGTAAGCCAGTGGGCATATGCAAGATTTTCATTGGTGCTATACATAGCGCTCGTTCTTAAAGAAAATGTCCCGTTCGGGTTAATTTTCGTCCGATAAAATTCCGTGCTGCGTACCGCTTCGCGCAATACTTTGAACGCCCCGCTCCGCATATATGTAACAAACATGGTCGAAGAACGATCAAAAAGCCAAACGTCCCCTACGGTTTTATAATTCATTAACCTGGTTTCTTTCGGATCATCTTCGTTAATAGCCGTATAAAAATTGTTAATGGAAGAATGATCATAAGCCAGATATTCATCCATATGAAGCTGGGATTTCATGGATTGTGGATCTTGTCTAGTTAATGGGACGCTGTCGTCCATAGGGTTCATCAGATGCGGTCTTACGGCTCCATCACTCAGGATATCTTTAGGCAAAACCGCATAAACATCAGGCTCGTGCACGTTATCAGCTTCGACAAATGTTCCCGTTGTGACTTTATGCCACGCACTGCGTGGATCTTCGAGAGTACTGACGTTTTGTCCCCGAGCTTCACCGCCCCATTCGACGGTAATTTCTTCAAAGCCGGGAAAAGCATTAGTAAATGTGTAGTGAATCTGAATACGTGCGATCCGAACGGATTCATTATCGACACTTGAATTTGTAGCATGACGCCAAGGAGTAAGCTGCTCAACAAATGCAGGAATTTCCACTCCGTTCTTCAATACTCTCACTTGACCAAGCTGCTGTTCTTTCACTGAACCCCGCGTAAACGGAATGCCGAAAGTAACTAGAGTAGACGTTCCCGCACTTACAACTTCCGTTGGATAAAGCTTCACTGCCATGCTTCCTGTACTTTGAACTGGAGCGAAAAAATCTTGTAATTCTGCTGCCTGGATCGGGGGTTGTGGTACCGGTGCGTCCTCCGCCATTACCGGCAAAGCTCCACCCATCATGGATAAAATCAACATGACGGACAATAGCCAGCTAAACGAAGCTTTGCCTTTTTTGAGGGCTTTGTACATTCAGCAACTCCTCCAATATCATTTTATTGATCATTCCTCTCCATCTTATTTCATGAAAGCGCTATCGTAAATCGTCGAATTTTTCACTTTTTCATTTAATTTTTCTATAGAGAATAAGTAATAAAAGAGTGAACTTTCGAAAGATTCGTTAAGCCTTTTTATTCTTTTTTATCTAGGTGAACGTTGCATCAATGGTATATCGCAGAAAAAAGTGTTGACCTTGAAGTTGCTTTAAGGTGTATGATACTTCCATATAATTGAAAAACGGAGGGGAAATCATTGGACACACCTTATTTTAAATTTGACGGTGGATTTATTATGGTTCCGTGGAATCAGTTTGACGAGGCGGTTGAGTGGTATCGCGAGAAAATGGGATGGAAACTAAAAGGTACAGGTACTGGCCCAGTAGGAAGAAAGGCTTTTTTTAAGCTGCCAGGTCCAGGACAAGTTAATTTGAAGTCGTTTGAGAGCAACATTGAGCACTTTACATTGGAAGGGTATGCAGAAGGCAATTGCCGGTTCTGTTTTCGTACAGCGAATTTAGAGCAAACTCTTCTTTATTTTAAGCAGCAAGGGGTCGATTGTTCAGAACCACTAGAAATGCCAGGCTATATTTTCATATTAAACAACAAGAGGACTTTGTGAAGGCAAATCACTGGCTGAAGGAACAGAATATTGAAGTATCCGATATCATAGGCGAGCGTTGGCAAGGATTTCATTTTTACGATCCGGATGGGAATAGGTTGAACGTTTGGACTTATTATTAAATAGAATAGGGGAGGTCCTGGTGCAAGATAAAATGACAATTCAATCCTTCTCTGATCGAACGGGTCTCCCCTCTAGTACATTGCGTTATTATGAAAAAGAAGGATTGTTGCACCCAGATATACGAGCAGAAAATGGATATCGTCTTTACCGTGAGGAACAAATTCCTAAAGCAATAAAAATCCATTCATTACGTCAAGCGGGAATTAATCTAGCTGATATTCGGGAGTTTCTTAATGCTGACGAAGCCAAGCAACTAGAGTGGATGAATAAGTGGCGTCGTGATATTGATGCGAAACTCTCTGTACTCCACGTCGCAAAGCAGTTTTTATTTGGTATCGAACCTAAGGATGAACATATTCGTTTGGTAAAATGGGATACCCAGGTACATATGATGTGGTTTCGCCACCAAGTTAAAAGGCAGATGAATCCTTTTGCACGAGTGATCGAAGAGAGAGCAGAATTGTTGAGGAGTAAGGGACTATTACATGCACAAGAGGCGTTTGTAAAACAAGAGCATATTGTTGGAAACGAGATGATTGGTAAAGTTGGGTTTCGCCTTCGCAGTAAGGTTTCACTGCCTGATAAGCTACTCAATGATGTAGAGATCGAAACGATCGAACCTACACTATTCGTTGTCATGGACAGTTTTTCCAACGATCCCTATGCTTGTTTTAGTCTCATGCTTCTCTTGCAATCATTCGGATTTGAGCCTGCGGGACCTAATTTGGAACGTTATCAATTAAACGATAAATTGCATTATGAATGGATGATTCCAGTAGTTCATGGAACATGATAATTTTTAGCAACAAAACATATCTGATAAAGGAGAACGTCGTTCTCCTTCTTCTTCTACTAAACGGGCATGTTAGCGCGATGAAATGGATCGGGCACGAATTTGATATTCGAGCAAAAGCATGCCGAGCTGCCGGCGGCGCAAACACCAGTACACCCTAATTAATCCAACTTCTCTAATTCTTAGCTCTGTGGTTAACGATAAACATCAGTCCGAATGAAATGAATATAATGGCTACTGTCCAGCACCATGCAAGAATTTGATCACCAGATTCAACAGCAATATAGATGGCGGTAGGCAAAGTTTGGGTTTTGTGAGGGATGTTGCCCGCGATCATAAGTGTGGCACCGAATTCTCCCAGCCCTCTGGCAAAACCAAGAATGTAAGCTGCTATGACAGAACGCCATGCCAAAGGCAAGGTTATGTATCGAAGAACTTGCCACTCATTTGCTCCGATTGATCTCCCCGCGTCCTCCAAATCTTTGTTGACTAGTGAAAACCCGGTTTTCATCGTTTGATAAACTAAAGGAAAAGCCACGACGATCGAAGCGATCACGGCAGCCCCCCATGTAAATATGATAGACTGATCGAAAAAGCTGTCCATTAGGTATCCAATCCAACTCTTTTTACCCAATAGAACTAATAAGATAAAGCCAACGACTGTTGGAGGGAGCACTAAAGGCAGGAGAAAGGTAGTTTCTAACAATGTCTTTCCGCTAAACTTACGCCGCGACATGCTCCAAGCTGCTATTCCTCCTATTAGTAGAACAAAGATGCTGGATACAACAGATACCTTTAACGAAAGTAGTATAGGAGAAGCAAATTCTGTCCAGTTAATGTGCCCCATCCTCATTTTGGAATAGAAAATCCGTATTTGACAAATACATCTTGTGCTTCTTTACTTTGAAGATAAGCGTAAAAGTCAGCCGTTTCTTTGCTGTGTTTAGTTGCTTTTACAACACCAACAGGGTATTCAATCGGTGTGTACGATTTTGGATCAACGCTGAATGCTACTTTGACACTTTTTGAAGTCATTGCATCCGTTTTATAAACAAAACCAGCTTCTGCATTCCCAGTCTCTACATAGGTAAGTACTTGGCGTACATCTTTGCCCTGTACGATTTTGGCTTGAAGCGCGTCCCAAAGTTTCGCGTTAGTCAACGCCTCTTTCGCGTAGCTGCCAGCAGGAACTGTCTGCGGTTCTCCAACTGCTAAATGTTTGATATTTTCATTTGTTAAATCTTCTACTTTTTGAATGGCCACTTTGCCATCTGTTGGAACTATGACGACTAATTCATTGATTAACAAGTTTTTTTGCTGTGTTGTATCGATCAATTGCTTATCGAGTAGGGCCTTCATATTTTTGGTTGCTGCCGAGAAGAATAAGTCTGCAGGAGCCCCTTGTTCGATTTGCTGTTGCAGCGCCCCGGAAGCTCCGAAGTTAAAGTTGAGTTTAATATGTTTGTTTTTGTTCTCATAGTTGGTTTGAATTTCTTTAAATGCATCGGTTAAGCTTGCGGCTGCTGAAATAGTTAGTTCTACTTTCTCGGTGGGAATTGGTGTTGTACTTACTGCTGGTTGTTCCTTTTGACTCGTGCAACCTGTGATGATCATGGTTGCGATAACAAAACAATACAAAATATATCTAAACTTTCTTAAACTCAACATTACGGACCCTCCAATGTTAAAATTATATATATATGATTATAATTAGAAAAGTATAATCATTGATCATTATATTAAACTAGATTTAATTAGTAAACAACAGGATTGAAATGCCCTATTTATCAGCATATGATAGATGATGGTGGTTCCTGATGGATGTAGGAGTGAGTAAATCTACGCTACTTTTTAGAAGACAAGCTTATGGAGGTTTACAATGACAGCTGACATTTCCTATACAACTGAAGAAATATCTAAACTTTTGAAAATATCCAAACTTACCGTTTATGATCTAATTAAAAAAGGTGATCTTCCTGCTTATCGTGTTGGCAAGCAAATGCGTGTGGATGCATCAGACCTTGAAGCCTATAAAACACGTGCAAAAGATGGTATGGTTTCTACGATTAAAAGTGAACATGTGGAGCCTCTTGCCCAGCATTCTTTCCAAGCAGTTTCATCTTCCAAGCACTCTCTTGTGATAACTGGACAAGATGTTAGCTTAGACATCTTAGCCAAACATATTGAAAGAAGTGTAACCCATTACAGACCGCTTCGTTCATATGTTGGTAGTATGGATAGTCTAATCTCGATGTATAAGGGTGAATCGGATATTGTCAGCACTCATCTGCTGGATGGTGACACAGGTGAGTATAACCTCCCATATATCCGAAAATTATTGATTGGTTCTTCGTACATTGTTGTAAATCTCTTGTCACGATCGGCTGGTCTATACGTTAAGCTTGGAAATCCTAAACAAATTCAAGGCTGGGCTGATCTCAAAAAGCCTGGGCTTCGATTGGTTAATCGTGAAAAAGGTTCCGGCGCACGTGTACTGTTAGATGAACAACTCCGTCTTCATGGGATTCCACAACAGCTGCTAAATGGTTATGAGCAGGAGGAATCGAATCACTTAGGCGTGGCTGGTAAAGTTGCAACAGGTGAAGCTGATTTCGGAGTGGGAATAGAAAAAGCAGCATCTATGGTTAGAGGCGTGGATTTCATACCGCTTATTCAAGAGCGATATGATCTTGTTATGTTAAAAAAACCAGAAAATCTTGCATGGATTGAACGAGTTAAGCAAGTCTTGCAATCGGAATCCTTCCATAATGAGCTACGTCCTATCCAAGGTTATGATTTATCACAAACAGGACGCATTTTATTCGAGACTTAACGTATGGAAGGAACGCATTTCAAACAAAAAGCTTAGAACTAATTGACATCCTTTGCATATCGTTTTGTTTTAGACTGAGTCATACAGAAGTCAACGACGTGCTAAGACATGATTGGAACCTTCTATAATGCCCTTTATTGAAGGAATGGAAGCATGCCTAACCGCGTTATTTTATATTAGGTCTTGATAAACAATCGCGGCAGTATCCGGAATTGTTCGACGTACTTCCGGACGACATTGTATTAGACGGGGAGGTTGCTTGTGCCGATCGTACCGGAACCCGGAGTTTATTTTGCGGAAATTTTTAAAGGAAAAAAGCCCCTTTTGGAGCAAATGATTCAGCTAAAGGCAAGCGACGAGCTGGAAAGATGGCTAATGGAGCAGATTATACATCCGTTAACCGCGTATTTTGATGCTGCGGCGTTTGTTCCTGGAGGAGACTGGTATCAATTTTGGCGAGTATCTCGTTCGCTATAGGATGGATAAAGCCAAGCAGCTTCTGGTGGAAACCGATATGCGGATAGCGGACATTGCGGAGAAGCTGAGGTACAGCAACTCACAAAACTTCACCCGTCAGTTCCGCAAGCAAGAAGGGATTTCGCCTGGCGAGTACCGCGAAACCAACAAATGAGAGTATTTCCCCATTCCTTGTTACCTTCTATCGTAGGGCATGATTCATCGTCTATAAATTCATAGACAAAAAAGCCCAAGCATCGTAAGCCTGAACTTTGATCTACAGGACCTCGCCGGATTACACTACAATGATGTGCGAAATTTGGCTCCCGATCAGTCCCGGCCCGCCTCGTAAAGCTTCTGCGCCACCATGGCCGGCCTTGTGCGCGTATCCGTAAAGTGGTCCCCGTCGCCGACGATCAGGCGGAACAGGCCGAGCCGTGTGGACATATGCGGATTCCAGCCGAAGCCCTCTCCTTGTGGCAATGCGTTGTCTTGGTAGAAATAGACATAGCTTTTGGGCGTAGGCAGCGTATAGAACGTTTTAAGATCCAGTTTCTCGAAAAGTGGTTTCGCCGGTTCCGGACTGACACTTGCATAAAACCGTTTGGCTTCCTCCAAGGTTGCCGTATTGACGAACAAATCCCGAAACAGCGGAAATGGAAGCATGATTGTATCGTCCTTCGATCCGGCTCTGAGCTGCTCGAAGCCTTGCCTCGTTTGAGGCGGTAACTCGTCGGCAACCGACTCGTCGTCTTTCAGTACAAACGCGTCCCAGAAAACGAGGCGCTTGATGCGATCCGGTACCTGTTCGGCAACCTTCTGGATGACTGATCCACCGAAGCTGTGCCCAACGAGAACGATGTAGCGCAGGTTCAGCCTCGTTATATAATCGACGACGGACTTCGTGATCATCGCATGCGTGACATTTTTGTTCGGATCTGTGCCGTGACCTGCGTACTCCGGCGTATGGACGGCATGCCCTTGACTGCGCAGCACCGCAGCTACGCCGTCCCAGAAGTGAGCGTCGGCCCAAGAGCCATGCACAAGCACGAATGTAAGCCGCTGCTGCTCAGGCAGACGGCAGCTTTCGTCCGATTCAATAGCGCCACGCCACCAGAGCCATTCGCCTTCGGTATAAGGGAAATAATAATACCCGCGGGGAGTAAACCTGTAATCGGAATATGGGAAATGATGAATTTCCGGGCGATAAGGAAACATGTTAAAACATCCTCTCAAAATGACATATATCAGCTTATGCCCAATGCGTTTTAGAGGTACCCGCACAAGATCCTCCGGCAAAAAATGCTTCCCCTCAGGAACAATCGATTAGCCATACGACAATTGGTCAGAATATCAGCTGCCTTGCTCAACTATAGGGTAGGATTGCATAATAACAAAGTCAAAGAAAAGGGATACTCGTACCGGTTCACGAATTGTAGAATGAAGATGAACTTGACAGATATGGGGTGCCAACTTTGTCATTTGTAGACCCATGGTTCGAAGAGTATTCTGAAACCTTTTTACAGGAATTGCGAAAAGAGGCATCGGTTAGCCACGTATTATACGCTATATCTTTACGTGTAATTGCGAGAAGAATGGACCGGGACGACGTATTGTTTATGTATGAAAACTCTACTGAAGTAGCTCAAGTGCATTTAACATGGAAAAGTAAAAAAGAAGATGACCCTAGGTGGCCTAAAACAACAATTTATGAGTCCATTGAGGAATGGAAAGGCCAAGTTATGATTCCTGATAGTAAGGAATTCACCTAACGGGACACAATAGTTCTGTAGTGTAACAGAATTGAAATCTTATTTTCATCCAGTTTTAATGAATTAAGTCTATACTAAATTACGACCCCCTTTTAATATACAATCTTAGACCCTCAGCCCGTTGCTGTGGGTCCTCTTTTTGCTTTTGAACTAAGCTAACGGGCAGGATAGTTCCAAAACATGGAAGGATTATATATGCTTATGTCGAATATTTCATTTTAAAATTAACTGGCGGTGAATTGGATTGGGGTTATCGATACGCAAAGCAACAGAAGCAGATTTGAAACTGCTAGCCTAAATGAATAAAGAACTAATTCAGGACGAGGGTAGTCGTAATCCAATGTTTGTTGAGCAACTTGAAGAAAGGATGGGTAGATGGATACTTGGTCAATGGGAAATAGAGATTATACAAAATGAAACCTTCGATATTGGCTATGCTGTTTATCAATCTAGAGTAGATGATTTTTTTCCAGATGAGAAATACATTTACCTTTTCGAAAAATATTGGTTCGTTTTGTAATATCGATACATGTTCTTGCAAAAACAAAACGGAAACCCTTAACCCCTCACCGCTCTAGAATGGCGGAATGACTTAACTGGCCAGACGGATTCCAAAACACAGTATGGCTCTCCCAATTCTATTTTAAAATCCTAAACCTGCCCATGAACCAACTTTAGTCTTGGCTCCCCAAGTTTTTCTCCAAACAAAATGTGGATTATACCAAGGGCCTCCCACTGTTCTGTGTTGCATCTCTAATTCTACCCATAACGTTTTATTTTCGACAGATACACTAAACACATATCGGGATGCTTCTGGGATAATTGGCCATGTTGCACTTGCACCTTTTTTTGTTTTATTTAGTTCGTAAGTGCCACCAGTATTGATACCCGCTATCTTTGGCCTTACAATAATGGCACACTGATAAATGGTATATTCCAGATCAAGGACTCTAACTCCAACTGTCCCGGAGTCTAACTTTTTACCTCTTCCTCCTCCTGAACAATCCGAAACCTCCTCTGATTCTTCTCCGGGCTGCCCATCTGTCTGTCCACCGTCTACTTCTTGCAAACCACTAATTTCATCAGGCATATAGCTTAGATTTCCGTAGTTTATTCCAGTTCTTTCACTAACGATGTTTAATAACTGAACTCGATTTGATGCGCCATTATATTCTCCAACCGTCGCGGTTACGGTGCCGGCTATGTTTGGTAAGGTTGTTCGAATTCTTTTTCCCTTTAATTGTGTAAGTTCGTTTGGTGTCACCGCATACGTTGGTCGCAAATATGGTACCGGATAACCCTGTGGTGCCATATTTATTGGTATTCGTGGTGTGTAAAAATACGGGTGTGCAACCGGGCTTCCATAAAAATAATAAGTAGGGGGAACAGGGGGGGACGGGTACAATTGCCCTCCATAGAATGACTGATTACGTACATGAGATCGATACATAAAAGTGAACCTCCTTGATTAGGCATCTGTGCCTAAATTAGTTTTATGCATTTTACGGTTTTAGGGTTCATGAATTAATGAAATAAATTGCCGCTCTCAAGCTAACGGAACACGATAGTGCAAAGACCAGGAACAGATCGCCCCGGCTGGCAACTGTTCCTTTTCCATTGAAGTAACGGACAGGATAGTTCCAATTTGTGGTATATTTTATTTAATGACATTTTCTAAGCGGAGGTGCCTATGAATCCTGCTTTTGACACTTATATCCAATCGCTGGCCGGTCGGGACGTGACCTTCATCGGCGCCGGCGTCAGCAATTCACCTCTGATCCGCATGCTGTGCTCGGCCGGGGCGCGAGTCACCGTGCGCGACCGCAATCCGGCCCTGCCCAGAGAGGAGTGGGACGATCTAGGCGTCGAGTTGCGCCTAGGGGAGAATTATTTGGATCGCGTTGGGGGCGACGTGGTGTTCCGCACTCCGGGCATGCGTCCAGACCATCCGGCGCTGGACTCGGCGTGCGCTAGTGGCAGCCGTGTGACCAGTGAGATGGAGGAGTTCTTTGCGCTGTGTCCTTGTCCCATTTTCGGCGTGACCGGTTCGGACGGTAAGACCACCACCACGTCGCTGATTGCAGACATGCTGGCTGACGGGGGACGTACGGTACATCTGGGCGGCAACAATGGCACGCCACTGCTGACGCGCGCGGGTGAGATGTCGCCGCTGGATGCGTGCGCGGTCGAGCTGTCCAGCTTCCAGCTGATGGACATGACGCGCTCTCCCCATGTGGCGGTGATCACCAACCTCTCGCCCAATCACCTCGACTGGCACCGCGACATGGATGAATATACCGCCGCCAAGCGCCGCCTGCTGGATTTTCAGACTGCTGACGACTTTGCCGTCTTAAACGGCGATAATCCGGCGACTGCCGCACTTCGCGGACGGGGGCGGACCAAGTATTTCGGCGGGCACACTGTCCACGATGGGGTGATCGACGGTCTGTTACCCATCAGTGACATTCGTTTGCCGGGGTGGTACAACGTGGAAAACGTTATGGCTGCCATGAGCGCTGTGCGGGGGACCGTGTCGGATGAGGCAATCCTGGAGACGGTGCGCAACTTCGTCGGCGTGGAGCACCGAAACCAGTGGGTGGCAACTGTGGGCGGCGTGCATTATTACAACAACTCCATCGGCTCCAGCCCCGCCCGTACCGTCGCCACGCTGCACGCGCATGTGGGCCGAGTGCTGCTGATTGCAGGAGGGCGAGATAAGAAAGTACCGTTTGACGAGATGGCTAGGCTGCTGCCTGATCATGTCAAGGTGCTTCTGTTGATCGGCGAAGCGGCCAGTCAAATCGAGGCTGCGGCGCGTAGAGTGCCGAGTTGCCCGCCCATTGTCCGCTGCGAAGGCCTGGCCGAGGCAGTGGCGCAGGCGCACAAGCTGGCCGCACCGGGCGACACTGTGCTGCTGAGTCCTGCATGCACTGCGTTTGACCAATACCGTAACTTTGAAGAGCGCGGGCGTCACTTTGTAGAACTGGTCGGGGCGCTGCACCGGTCAAAGGGAAAGGATTAAACAAGATATGGGCGTTTGCCGGGAAAACCTGATTGCCCCGATGTATTTTCATTTATAGATGGTTCTTAAAAGGAACCGATCGAATTTACCATTATGCTAACGGTGAACGATAGCTCAACAGTCAAATACAGCGAGGCTGCCGAACGATTCGGCAGCCTCGCTGTGCTAACGGGTAGTTATTTTTCAATAGCTCTTGTTTTTATGCTCGAGACAATGGTAACATTTTGTAGGAACATGTGTTTGTTTTTTGTATTATCCAACGGATAGGGGGAATTGGCGTGGTTGAAATCATTGAAAAAGAGCAATTTTCGGTTATTGATAAATTAGGAAAGGGGTTTGCTAATGAAGCTCCCCAATGGTTACCATCATTATGGAAAGAAGCAAATAGTAACTTTATTGAGATAAGCAACCTCGCCATCCATCTTCAGGTGCAAGCGGCCCCCGTTTGTTTCGTTAAGGAGCCGATGTGTACATGATCCAATTGACGAACCGCCAGGCACGGCAATTTCTGCTATTGAAGCACGGGCTGTTGGGCGAATATCAATTTGCCGGAAAGCAGGGAGTATTGGATTTTGTGCGGCAGGTCGGCTGTATTCAATACGATCCAATCGATGTTTGCGGAAAAAACGCCGAACTGGTTTTGCAGTCGCGAATCAAAGGATTTACCAAGAACATGCTCGCCGAGTTGTTGTATCAAGATAGAAGCCTCGTCGATTATCCCGACAAGAATTTGGCCATTATCCCTGTCGAGGACTGGCCGTATTTTGAGCGGTACAGGCAGGCCGCCCGACATCATGCCAAGCGCTATCCCGAAATGGAAGCGTTGATAGAGCAAGTACGGGCTCACATCCAAAATCACGGTGTGCTAAGTTCGGATGATCTAAAATTGGATGGAAATTTCGCTTGGCAATCGGCCATCCACTGGAGCAGCGGAAACAATTCATCCCGGTCGGTGCTGGAGCAGATGTACTCGACAGGCGAGTTGATTATACATCACAAAAAAGGAACGCGTAAGTATTACGATATCGCCGGGAAGTACATACAGCCAAATCTGCTGAATGCGCCGGAACCGCTGGAGGGCGAGCATGAGCATCACAAGTGGCGGGTACTGCGTCGAATCGGTGCTGTTGGCCTTTTATGGAATCGCGCGTCCGATGCCTGGCTGAACATATGGGGATTGAAAGCGGAGCAGCGCAATGAGGTTTTCCGCCTGCTGTTGCACGAAGCTCGCATTGTTGCTGTTGCCGTGGAACAAATGAAGGATATACTGTACTGCCGCGTAGAGGACTTGCCGCTTATTGAAGCCGTCCTGCAAAATCCGGCGCCGAAATGGCGCTGCGAGCTGATTGCCCCACTAGATAATTTCATATGGGACAGAAAACTGATCAACGAATTGTTTGGATTCGATTACACCTGGGAGATTTACACGCCTGCAATCAAACGGAAATTCGGCTATTATGTGTTGCCTCTAATGTACGGAGAAAGCCTCATCGGACGAGCCGAGCTAATTGCGGAGCGAAAAGCCGGGACGCTCGTTGTTAAAAACATCTGGTACGAGAACAACATAAAGCCAACAAAGCAATTGCGAACGGCCTTGAACAATTGTTTTCAAAATTTTGCATTATTCAATGGATGCGAGACGATTTCGACAAAGTTATGAACTGATATTTCCAGTTCCCCGGTAACATTTGCCGACAAGTTTCCGTGTATGAAACAGGTAAGCCGACGCGTCTGGTAGCGCCGTTCTATTTGTACATGAGTTTTTAGTGGGGGCTTCAAGGGGCTTCGGCCATGTGGCAGACGCCCGATCGGGGTGATCCAGGCGATTAAAGAAACGGTTACAGAGCGCGGAACGGTCGTATTTCCGACGTTCGTGCAGAAGGGCTTCTTTAATGCTTACCGAAATTGGGATATCCGGAATTCCCCTTCCGATGTCGGCCGGATTACGGAGGTATTTCGGCTGCTTCCGAACAGCATAAAAAGCGATCAGGCGACACATTCCGTGCCGGCAAGGGGAAGAAGGGCGGCGGAGCTGACTGCCGAACATTCGGCGTATGGTCCGCGAATTCCGATAAGTGACTCACCCCGGCTTCAGTAGGAAGGCGGGGTGATCATGTTTGACTTTGGATTTCAGTTAAAAGGACGGCGAATTACTTTAATAATGCGTCCCCCTTTACTAATCAATTTCTGGGCCTGAGCCACGTTGATTCTTACGAGTACCGCTTCATCGGTAGAATTTTCAACGTCGAATACAGAAAATATTTGACCATTCGCGAATAATACGCCTTTCAGCTCAACATCTTTTCCACGAGTCGGTCTCGGAACAGTATTTTGAATTTTGCAGCGCATTACACCCGCACGTATGAGACGGCTTGCTTGTTTAGCAGTCGCTCTAATAGCGAATAACGGGTCGATTTCAACGCCTGGTACTTTTGCTTCAATTTCTGCTATTAGAAAAAACTGATTTCCTATTTTAGCGATACAATTGGAGCCAATGAAAACCGGATTTGCCACTGTTCATCACCCCCTGGTCACATGGTATGGGGATCAAGAACATTTAGATACGGATAATCGCATAGGGATACGTGATTTGATTTTGGCCTCCAAATTTTTCCTTAGGCTCTGTTATACTTGATTGTTGAACTCCTTCATTAAGCTCCATCGATATGATTTAATTTTCTCCGCGTTTAGCCTTTACTTCATCCCTCTCTCTAGCCCGGACTCCGTCCCCCAACTGCCTAATGAATACAAGGATCTATTGGATTAGTAAGGCTTCCCCTACTTAAACTTGATGCAGAAGAGATTTTGGGTCTTTATGAGCTTACCTTTTATCGTATTACCGGTAATACCAGCTTTTACATCGTTCTATCTATCAGGTAATATCCAATCACTCCTGTTATTTATTAGTTGGATAAACCTGATAATCTCTTCTTCTGATATCGCTAATTCGTTTTTAAGCCTAATAATTGGGAGCTTAGACTCTGTGAGACTTGGGAGGGTAGACCTCCGTGAGATATGTGGAGATCCACCAGTGCGATCATACTTTAACTTTTCATCCATTTAATGGTTATTGGATGTTAGGTGGCTATTGATCTTTTGCTCCTCAGACCCAATATTATCCTTTAGTACAGCATAATTCCAATATTCAGATGACTGATGAATTTTGAATGTCGAGTAAATTTGAGAAAACATGAGGAAAACCGAGATATGCTTTTGTTCATAGAGGGAGTTTAGTTTAATGATGAAAATAATAAGCAGGAGATAATATCGTAACTCCGAATTGTTAAAGTATAAAAATATTAGGAGTTTAGAAAAGGGGTATCTACGTAATTTTATTACGTAAAACGATCTTATTACGGTAATTACGAATTGAATTTCGTAGAATAAAAGTTAATATGACATATCCGAAAACCAAATTTCACATTTTACTATACTGTGACTTATCTTTGTTATCATGAACTGTGACAAGATGTTAATCGTTTGGAGGGAATTAGTAATTCTTGATAGAATAAATATGAAGATGATCAGGTAATAAATTTGTACACATAAGGAGATAAAACTATGACAAAAAACAAATTACTAAGAATGGACAATGTTGGCATCGTTGTAGAATCCCTTGATGACGCAATCTCTTTCTTCGAGGAGATTGGCTTGAAGCTCGAAGGGCGAGCTACTGTCGAAGGTGAATGGGCTGGTCGCGTAACCGGGCTGGGTTCACAGTGTGTAGAGATTGCTATGATGGTTACCCCAGATGGCCACAGCCGACTTGAACTTTCGCGATTTCTCACCCCACCTACTATATCAGATCACCGAACTGCTCCTGTAAATGCCCTCGGTTATCTACGCGTCATGTTCACCGTTGAAGACATTGACGAAATGGTATCCAGACTCACTAAGTACGGTGCTCAGCTCGTTGGCGAAGTGGTTCAGTACGAGAACTCGTATCGGCTCTGCTACATTCGTGGAAATGAAGGACTTCTAATCGGTTTGGCGGAACAACTCGGTAATAAATAAGTGACGTTTAAAAGAAGACTTAACTGAAATATACATTACTAGAGTAAAAATAGAAACAGAAAAGCAGTGTGAAAGTATCTCGAAGAAGTCGGGTGCATCATATAAACACCGCATTCACGCTCCGGGTCTGGGCGACCCTCGGTCCCGGAAACAAGGTACGAGGAAGTAATTGCCGGGACACATCCGCACCGATTAACCGCATCGCGGCCGGCAGCAAGCTGCCTTAACTCGGTGGGACTTCGTGATGCATGAACTTTAACGGAAATCAATGCAAAACCAAATTAAAGGGACTCAACTAACGGAGAACGTTAGTTGAAATAATCTAGGGAGCAGACCGCCGCCACGGCAGCTGCTCCCAGAAAACGCTCGGCAGTTGAACATGAACAAGCAATACTAACCTCACCAGTTGTCGGTTATCTCTCTCAATAATCTTCTGTTTTAGGTTCCGTTCCTTGATTATGAACCACAGGAATCAACCATTGGTATCGCAGCTTATCATGAAGCTGATAACGCTCAATATTCGGTCCAGCCGGCTCGAATCCGAACGATTGCAAGACAAGCATTAAACTAAAACATGCATAAAGATCATTCGACAAGCAATCCATTGAAACGAACAATGTAGGTTGTAAAACTTCAAACTCGACTTCAAACTCCGCTTCATTCTTCCAATCATCCTTCAAGACCGTATTTGCGGGTAGCCGAAAACCAACTTTGCCAATCATCTCATCGCGAATGATTTGTTCCTGCTGCACAAATGCCTCTTTCGCATGCAAAAGCCCTAGCTTTTCCAAGTAAGCCGCACTTTTCTCAATAGCCTGAGCAAACGGATGAAGCTGTCGCTTGACGCGATGACGAAACCAGAGCATCCTCGAAGAATGAGTCCATCTGACTAATCGGATATGCTCATCTACGGAGTCGACGCCATCAAGATATTGTTTGGCCACATTAAGCGCCAACAACTTCGTATCTACATCCTGACGCCATTTGCTTAACCAGACTGCCTGCTCGTCGGAATCCGCACCAAGAAATTGACGGATCTCAAGCAGACTGATGTCTGCTTGGCGCAGCGTATGAATCTTCAAAGCGCTTGAAATCTGATCCTCTTGATAAAATCGATAATCATTTTCCGCCCGATAACTCGGCTTCAACAGCCCTTCTTTATCGTAATAGCGAAGTGTGCTGGCGGTCAGACCCGTCCGCTCGGCAAAGCTCTGGATGGTCATATTGGTTTTCAACGGATCCCCTCCTACCAGTCTTATTAATAATAACTCCACACATTCAATCGATTTCCGTCCGGATCATAGAAATGGAATCCCTTCCAACGCTCCCCTACGATTTCCGACACTTCGATTTCCTGCCCTTTGAGCCATTCATTCGTCCTGTACAGATCTTCTTGCTTTTTGATCCTGAAGTATAACCTGGCTCCGGGATTGGCCTTTTTCAATGATCGCTCGATATTTACTTCTTCCAGCCAGACAAAGTCCCATGTTTCGCGCATCAGACCAAATCCTCGATCTTGAAAATTTTTCTTCGAACGTTCCCAACCGCATATCCGCTCATACCAATTGATTGAAGCCTCCAAATCGGAGACGCCTAACCATAGTGGTTTGGCAGCGTATTGAATGACGCGCGATTCAGGGAATTTACCTTCCAGCTTCCTGTCTTCGCTTAACGTCAGGCGAACATTCCCGAATGCGAAAATGTCGGCAGACCGTGTGCCATCCGGCATTTTTAGCGGCGCGGTGCATTTAATGCCTTGATTATCGAAGTACTCCAGTGTCCGATCCAGATTGGCCGTGCGAAAACAAAACCTGCAATTTCCTTCAGAATAATCTTTGGACGTGAAATGGTCTAGTTCGCTTTCGAACGATTTCAAATTGGCTTGTCCAGACCCGGGCATCTTAAAGAATGCTTTCCTACCGACAGGCCCATGGCCCGTACCCTTCAATTGCCAACCCATTTTCTCGCGATACCATTCTATTGCCTCATCGAACTGATCCCAAGGTACCATAATAAAACCGCCATCAAACTTAAAATTTGGTATCACCACGTATTTAACCTCCACTTTCTGGAATATTACTTGAGATTACTATACACCTTGAAGTAACTTTAAGGTCAATAGCTTTTTCCAACTGCCTGGAATAGAGACCAACATTGCGATTTGGAAGGGAATGTTGTGATTCTAGTGGACTCGTTTGCCGCTCCACTGGCCGGCATGTGCTCGGTGTCCCGGCGAACAGCGGCAGGGTAGTCGGTCCTAATCCATCGATGAGGCAGCCGGCCAAAAGCGATCGGCTACCTTTGTTCAACTAACGGGCAGATATCTTCAACGGACAGTAACGGGCAGGATAATTCAATCATTTTATCGAACACCTAGGCAATGGGGGAAATTACGACACCCTACTTTGAAAAGTCTAAAGGAATAAACGACAAACGCACACAACGACAAGGAGTGAAGTTATGAAATTATTGCTCACCTCTGCAGGCATTAATAACAAAAGCATACACGACGCGCTAGTTGACATGCTGGGCAAGCCGATCGCCGACTCCAACGCCCTGTGCATCCCCACCGCGATGTACGGACACCCCTGGGTCGGCCCCGGCGTCAAAGCCTGGCAGTTCATCAGCGGGAATTCCGAGAATCCCATGGTCAAGAATCCCATGGTCGACCTGGGCTGGAAGTCCGTCGGCGTGCTGGAGCTCACAGCGCTGCCAAGCATCAACAAAGACCGCTGGGTGCCGCTGGTCCGGGAGACGGACGTCCTGCTGGTGGCGGGCGGGGACGCCCTCTACCTGTGCCACTGGATGCGGCAGTCCGGACTGGCAGACCTCTTGCCGTCGCTGCAGGCAGTTTATGTGGGAATGAGCGCCGGGAGTATGGTGATGGCACCTAACATTGGGGAATTCTTCGTTGGCTGGACTCCACCCACCGGTGGTGATGAAACGCTGAGTCTGGTTGATTTTGCAATATTTCCGCATCTGGACCACGAGATGCTGCCTGGAAACACCATGGCTGCTGCAGAGAGATGGGCCGCTGGGATGCAAGGGCCGACGTATGCGATTGATGATCAGACCGCCATCAAAGTAATCGACGGAGCAGTCGAAGTTGTTTCCGAAGGGAATTGGAAACATTTTTCGCCCTGATATACTCCGCTGTGGAGTTAACGGGGAACTATAGCTCAACCAGAACGAGGCTACCGGCATTGTCGGCAGCCTATTAACGGCAGTTGAATTCGCATCTCGAATATCCACTTATTGAGTAAGTGAGTAGGGAAGTTCATTAATGTAAAATAGAGGTTTTGGATGAAGTCCCTGAAAATAATGTTATTAGGAATAAGCATCATGTTATTTGCAGCAGTTTTTGACGCTCGACTCCAGTGCTAGATTAGGTGGAGCAGAATCTTTTTTATTGTTTATTGGTTTGATAACTTCACTAATTGGATTCTTTTCTGGAGATGCGAAAAATTAGAGTTGGTTCTTAACTAACGGATACGTTAGTGAAATGAACGAGGGAGTAAACCGCCGGGGAGTTGCTCCCTTATTTCGTCGAAGTAACGGGTTAATGTGGAAGCCATCTGTTACAGAAGCAGAATTTTAAGATATGCTTCAAAATGGGCACAACCAGCACCCAGCAACTAAGTCAGGGTATACCATAAGAACTTACATTAAAGAGGAATAACGGAATCTATGTCCGAAACGAAATCTACTGATCGCAACAGACTGTTCGGTAGTTTTTTTTGAGTTCACTAGAATTATTATAATAAAATGGAGGATTATTACAGATTTTGTCGAAATCAAATAGTCGCCAGCACCAAGTCAGATAAAATGAAGTCATCTACTTTATGCAAGTAAAAATTAAGAATACGAGGTCCACAGATGAATGAACAACCTGAATTAACTGAATCCGGAACAACCACGGCTGCAATGGGAAAAGAAGGTGTGCTGTCTCGAATATGGAAGTATAAGTTTCATTACGTGCTGGTCTTGCCCGCGATGTTATTCATTTTCGTATTCAAGATCATCCCATTGCTCATTGGCTTAATCTTGCCTTTTAAAGATTACAATATTGTCAAAGGTTTATTTGGCAGCAGGTGGGTAGGAATGGACAACTTCACTCGGCTATTCCATGATCCTGCATTCTTAAATATCTTATCGAATACGCTGCTAATCAAAGCGGGTTATGTCATCGGTAGCGCACTTCTTGCACTCCTGCTTTCATTAGCTCTCAGTTGTATTCGATCGGGGAAACTTAGAGGTGTGTTCTCGACGCTATTCCTCATTCCTTATTTCATTCCTTCGGTCATTGTAGGATACTTAGTCATCCTACTATGTTCGCAGAACCAATCCCCACTAGGCACCAATGACACACTTTTGCTAACAAACACCCTGGCATTTCGACCGTTACTCATTGTGGTAGAAGTCATCAAAACCTGCGGCATTCCCACCCTGCTGGCACTCGCAGCAATATCAACTAAACAAGCGGCTTTTGCACAGAGAGAGAGTGGAACGTCGTCGGAACTCAAGGCCAGCTTTATGTTTCGGAACGTAATGCCAGCAGCCAAAGTAATAACTGCCTTCATGCTTATGCAAATGTCAACCTTGATGACTACTGATTTTGAACTGATCAGTCAGTTATTGAACCCGATTGTGTATACCGTGGGAGATACGCTGGACACCTATCAATTTCGAATGGGCATGATGCAGCTCAAATTTAGCGCCTCTGGGGCTGTTTGGCTGCTTCAGTTCGCTATACAGCTTCCACTTACACTGGTCGCTTATTGGCTCATCCAAAGTCTGTTCGTTAAAGAACTGTTCAACCGGATAGCGCCGGCCAGGGACCTGCATAAAGAGAATAATGGGATACGTACTGCTGGAATCGGAGTAACCATTCTGTATGCTAGCTTGATTGCATTCTTCGGTTTCTTACTGTTTGTTTATCCATTCTTATCCGATAAACCATCGGATGCCACACTGTCCGAACTGTATTCGTCATCACCTTTTATCTTGTACCTGGCTGTTAATATGGCTACGGTCGTCATTCAACTCCCACTGATCCTGACACTGGCTTATCCGTTAACCGTGCGAGATCTGCCGGGTCGTGGCTTCTACAAAGTGTTCCTGCTATTTGCTTTAGTAGTGGGAGCAGGTTCTCTACCGGAGTATATGTTGATCCGAAATATGGGGATGCTGAATACGATTTTCCCGCACCTGTTCTACGGCTTTATACCAATTGTGCATGTATTCGTATTGAAGAGCATCTTCAACAGCAAGTATGCGGAACTTAAGGAGAAAGCCTCGGCAGAAGGACGCGGGGAGCTGCACTCGTTCTTCTTCTTGTTCATCCCGAAGATATGGAAGAGTTGGTTAGCGCTAGGGATTCTCCAGTTCATATCCCTGTGGAATTCCTACTACGATTCCCTTCTTTATCTAGTACGGAAGGATCTGTACCCTCCAGTACTAGCGTTCAGGATGAGCTCCATTGCAGTATCGAAGACAGGCGGATTATTCGGAGATCCCGTTATATTGCAGTACGGAGCGTTAATATGTTTCCCTTCGTTAGTGCTATTCTTAGTATTCCGGAAGCTAATAACACCAGAAGTGCTGATTAGTCAGATAAGAAAATTGTAAGTTTCGTGCGGGATATGGGACAGGGGCATGATTATGAAATAGGGGATTATGCAGAAGCGACCTCCGGGCTGCACCGAGACGCGCTAACGGGCAGAATTGTTTAATTTACCATCCTTCGTTAAATTAAATTTGTATTCGGTCAGGCCAGGACTGTGCACATTAGCAATCCATGAGAAACCGGACATGCTGTTGGATGATAAAATGTAGACATAAAGGAGGCTGCATATGGACAGTGTAATCCTGATGATGAATGTGCGAGAAAACCAGGGAGGAGAGTCAGTCGCATGGCAAAGATTGTTTTCGCATTGAACCAGTCTCTGGACGGGTTCGTCGACCACGACCACACGGCATTTCAGCCCGACCCCGTGCTATTCCGTCATTTCATCGACGACGTGCGCGGCCTGGAGGGCTGCCTGTACGGGCGCCGCATGTACGAGACCATGCGGTATTGGGACGGAGACCATTTTGAATGGGATGCGCCGGAACGGGAATACGCAGCGGCGTGGCAAAGCAAACCGAAGTGGGTGGTGTCGAGGACGTTAAAGTCCGTCGGTCCGAACGCTTCTCTGATCGAGGGCGACCTCGCAGCGGCCATACGCGGGCTGAAGGCTCAGCATGAAGGGGAGATTGAAGTTGCCGGGCCGGAGTTGGCCCACAGTCTAACGGAGCTCGGTCTCGTTGATGAGTATCGACTCTATCTCCATCCAGTCGTGCTGGGTCACGGCAAGCCGTTCTTCGCCGGTCCGCGGCCGCCGCTGCGCCTCGTGGCAAGCGATCGAATTGGCGAGAAGGTGATCAGGTTGACCTACGTTCCAGCTTAGTTGTGCGGTTGACCCAGCGGCCTAAAGGGCACGTTGCCCACATATGGCCGTCCAAGTCCTCGAAGGCCCATGATAAATGAACCCATAATCCTGCCTATTTATTCTATTGAGGCTGTCCGATTCATTGCATATAATGAAGGTACCGCCCTTCGGGGAGATCGTTAAGGGAGGCCACGATGAACGAGACCGCATTTGACGAACCATTATTTGCAAGCTTGAAGCCGGGCTTAACCTCGTTCTGTTACCGAATGCTAGGCTCCATGGACGATGCGGATGATGCCGTTCAGGAGACGAGTATTCGGGTCTGGCAGAGCTGGAGCACGTTCAGACAGGATTCCTCGTTCAAAACTTGGGTCTATCGGATTGCCTCCAACCTGTGCTTGGACAAGCTGAGACAATCCAAACGCCGCGCGCTTCCCGTTGACCTGTTCGATCCGGCCGTCGCCATCGTCGAGCCGCGCGACACGCTGCCGGACTCTGCCTGGATCTGGCCGTCTCCCGACTTTGGGGGCAATCCGGAGGATCGGCTCATCCGCAGAGATACCCTTCAACTGTGCTTCATCGCTCTCCTGCAGACCTTGCCTCCGCGGCAGCGCGCGGTACTCATTTTGAAGGATGTATTTGAATGGTCCTCCAAGCAGATCGCGGAAACGTTGGCGATGTCGCCGGCAGCGGTGAACAGCGCCTTGCAAAGAGCCCGAGAGACGATGGACCGGGCGCAGCTTCGCTCGGATGAGCTCAGCAGCATGGACGTTCAACCGGAGCAGCAGCTGCTGTCCCGGTATGTGGAGGCCTTCGAGCAATTCGATATTGCTGCGCTCGTCGCGTTGTTCCACGAGGAAGGCTGCATGTCGATGCCGCCCTTCGAGATGTGGATCCGCGGCAAGGAAGATTTGTCCGCCTTCTATTCGCTTACTCGCTGGCATTGCGAAGGTTCGCGATTTGTGCCCATTACGGTGAATGGCGGTTATCCGGCGTTGGCCCAGTATATGCCGGGCAAAGAGGGCTCTGGCCTGGTACCCTGGGGCATCCACGTCATCGAAACCAAAGAAAATCAAATCCTGCACGTTCAAAACTTCATTCATACGCCATTATTTTCGCGATTTGGGCTGCCTGAGCGAATTGACCAATGAATTTCGTCATTGGCTTACGTCTATATCATTGAGAATAACCAAAGGACGAATATCATGAGAGAGGTGTCTATTTAAATTAACGAGTCAACCGACGAAAGTAACCGTGCAAGCCGTCATTCAAGCCCCTGTCGAGAAGGTATGGCGCTATTGGACCGAGCCGGATCACATCACGAAGTGGAATCAAGCGTCCGAGGACTGGCATGCGCCGAGAGCCAAAAACGATCTGCGGGTCGGCGGCAAGTTTCTGACACGGATGGAAGCGAAGGATGGCAGCATGGGCTTTGAATATTGCTTTCGTCGATCAAGGGAATGAGACGAAGGTCATTGAAACGTTCGACGCGGAAAGCTCCAATCCCGTCGAGTTCCAGCAAGCAGGCTGGCAAGCGATCATGGACAATTTCAAAGCCTATACCGAACAAAACTAATCATCGCGAAGAAGACGCCGGGGAAGATGCCCGGCGTCTTTCTTTTTGAACCCTAGTACGAGCGTGCTCTCCGTTAGCCTTAACCTTGTGCCGCATCCATGTTCATGTAGTTAATGGCCCACAGATGGCCGTCCAAGTCCACGAAGCCCCAATGATACATGAACCCATGATCTTCAGGTTCAGCGTGCAATTTCCCGCCCAAGGAGACCGCGGTATTCACGATTTCATCGACCTTTTCCCGGCTCTCGAAGGCCAATGCGATCGTCATCTGCGCATACTTGCTCGTATCGACGGATTCCTTCTCCGTGAGCGTATTAAAGAATGCTTGATTGATCAGCATGACCTGCAGGTTGTCGCCGATCACGATGGCTACCGAATTCTCGTTCTCGGGGAATTGCGGGTTGAGCTCGAATCCGAGTCCGGTGAAGAACGCTTTCGATTGTTCTACGTTTTTTACAGGCAGATTGAAGCTCGTGAATGCGGACGTTAATGCCATTTTCAAAACACCTCTTCGTCAAATTAGTTTGTGTTCATTTATGCCTTCGTTTATATAGACGACAGCCGATCCGGGAATTCATCGGTCTCATGGATTCGGAAGCGTAAATTTTGAAAAATAACTTGGTATTGAGTTCGGATACCCGCCATTCCCGTAAGGTTGCTTATTCTTATTGTGCAGGGATAAAGATTGAACCTCTCTAAAAAGGAATTCGTCTGAATATATGACAATTAAAGGGTGGGTATCAAGTGACGGGGAACGTTTGCTCAATAAACATCAAGAGAAGGCCGCCGATTAGTCAGATCGGCGGTCTTCTCCACTAATGGGTAGTTTAGTTAAATCTAAATTTATTGATGAAACACGTTTATTAAATGCGAAAGCTCGGGCTGATCCAGGCTTTGGCTTTTTTCTTCTGGCGTTACCGAGAGTGCCCAACTTACAAACATTTCGCTTTTCTAACGAATAAGGTGTAATCGTGAAAGGAGTGAATGGATTGACGAAAATCTCGCTCCGCCTGGGAAGCCCGACGGAAACTGACTCCTCACGATCGATGGGTAATATTGGATACCTGTCTAGCAGGGGCGAAAATAATAAATGGGTTATTGTTCTGGTTCAAAAGCGGAGTCTGATCATATCCGTGATTTATAAAATAACAGCAAACGCATAGACCTTTTGATGTAATGCTTAATGAAGCAAGACTCTAGGAAAGGTGGGTGTCGAGAATAAAAACCAGCATCATTATCTTGACCCATAATCAATTGGAGTTAACGACACAGTGCCTGGATAGTATAAGAAAATACACACCGGAACCATATGAATTAATTGTTGTTGATAATAACTCGACCGATGGAACAGTGAGTTACCTTGAGCAGCAAGCTGATGTGAAAAAGATTTATAACAAGGAAAATCTTGGGTTTGCAAAGGGTTGCAACCAAGGAGTAGCCATTTCGACAGGAGATAATGTTCTATTTCTAAATAATGATACAGTGGTAACTGAGCATTGGTTTAAGAATATGCTGCGCGCACTTTACAGTGATGAAAAAGTGGGAATGGTAGGTCCTGTTACGAACTATGTAAGCGGCCATCAGAAAATCCCGGTTACTTATCAGGACACCATTGGACTTCATAACTTTGCACAGGAATATTGCAGTCAACATGCGGGACTTACCAGACGAGTTCATCGTTTGGTTGGTTTTTGCTTATTAGTTAAAAAAAAGGTGCTCGACGATATTGGATTATTCGATGAACGATTTGGTATTGGAAACTACGAAGATGACGATTTATGCTTCCGAGCTGTGAACAGAGACTATGTTCTTATGATTGCCCTTGATTCTTTTATCCATCATGTCGGTCATGCCACTTTTAACAACACGCCTGGAATTAATCTTGCGCAGCTGCTGCACGAAAATAAAATCAAAGCATTTCAAAAGTGGGGATTTGACCTTCCCTCTGCACTTCTGTCAAGAATCACCATCAGCCTGTGTATGATCTTAAAAAATGAAGAAGAAACGATCGCGAGATGTCTGGACACAGTAAAAGATGCCGTAGATGAAATCATCATTGTCGATACCGGTTCTACAGATCGCACCAAAGAAATAGTTCGACAATATTCTGCTAAAATCTACGATTTCGAATGGATTGATGATTTTGCCGCTGCTCGCAATTTTGCATTCAGCCATGCAACGATGGATTACCTCATGTGGCTGGATGCGGATGATGTGCTTTTAGAAGAAGACCTCCAAAAATTATTAAAATTAAAAAGTGCATTTGACCCTTCCATTGATTCAGTCACTATGAACTATCAC
Organism: Paenibacillus sp. J2R1T-4; assembly: GCF_059692235.1. Lineage (NCBI taxonomy): Bacteria > Bacillati > Bacillota > Bacilli > Caryophanales > Paenibacillaceae > Paenibacillus > Paenibacillus sp. J2R1T-4. The sequence goes on from NZ_JCAUBA010000012.1 coordinate 105,342, forward strand.
CTTGCGTTCGACGAATCGGGAAAACCTATGATGAAACTTCGACGAAATAGACTTGTTAGAAGGGTTAGAAACTTCCGATGGCATGGGGCTGTTCACGAGTACTTGGAAGTTCACGGAATTATATATAACAGTAATGTTGCCATTACCCATATAAAACAACGTCAAGACACATATGACCGCAATCTTATGATATACGAAAAACGTTTGGCCAAAGGTGAGCTATTTTCACCCAGAGATCTTTATTATTATGCCAAAGAATTGCATGAGCACGGGTTTTATGAGAAAGCGATCGAATTTTATTTGAAGTTTTTAGATACCAATCAGGGCTGGGTTGAAGATGTGATTTCTGCTTGCGGGAAAATAGCTGACTGCTATAATACATTAGGGGACAAAGAAAAAGAAATTGAATTCGCCTTAAAATCTTTTGAATACGATACTCCACGAGCTGAATTTTGTTGCAGACTTGGTTACCATTTTCTTCAAGAGAAGAAGCATCATACGGCTATATTTTGGTATAAACTTGCCACACAATTGGAAAAACCGGACCAAAGCTGGGGACTGTTGAATGAAGCTTGTTGGACATGGCTCCCTCATTTGCAATTATGTGTATGCTACGACCGTTTAGGGCATCATGAAGCCGCCTGGGAGCATAACGAAATCGCTCGTTCCTACCAACCCAATAAGTCGCAAATATTGCACAATAAAAATTATCTTATGACAATTTTGAAGAAATAAACAAAGAGCATGCGATATGAGTACGAATTCGCATGCCCTTTGTTTTGTTTATTTAATCTTCTGCTCCTTATTGACACTTATTAACCGGTAAAGTCCCCGAGTCTTATAAGGGTGATATAGGAGTTAATGACAGTTCTACCATCTTCCAATGTAGCTAGAGTGTCGGCGTCACCAGTATTCCTAAGTTGAATTGTTGCACCAGTTGGAATACCAATGATCCCCTGGCCTGTGACTAAATCATCATTATTAGCTTGATTTCGAATTCCGAATTGAGATTCATTGGTTAGCTCTGTACCGTTTCGAACTAATACATATGCCGCTTGTTCGGCTCCCTGTATAAGAACTCCATATTCGTATGCATAGTCGCCTGCTATATTCACAGTTATAGTTTCACTAGGAGTTGCAGCGGTCCCTGTGAAGACGAATGCTCCAGTGGGTATTGATTTAATCGCTGTGTCAAAATCTACTTCGTCACCTGCAGCAACCGATTGGGTTCCGGTGGCAACTACAAAGAAATAGGCTTGGGAAAAGGTTCCTGTCGCTCCCGTAGCTCCCGTAGCTCCCGTAACACCAGTTTCACCGGTAGCGCCAGTTGCGCCCGTAGCGCCAGTAGCACCGGTTGCCCCTGTAGCGCCAGTAGCACCGGTTTCACCAGTAGCGCCAGTAGCACCGGTTTCACCAGTAGCTCCTGTGGCACCGGTTTCACCGGTAGCACCAGTAGCGCCGGTTGCCCCTGTAGCACCGGTTTCACCGGTAGCGCCCGTAGCACCGGTTTCACCAGTAGCTCCTGTGGCACCGGTTGCCCCTGTAGCACCGGTTTCACCGGTAGCACCAGTAGCACCAGTAGCACCAGTAGCACCAGTAGCACCAGTAGCGCCGGTTGCCCCTGTATCACCGGTTTCACCGGTAGCGCCCGTAGCACCGGTTTCACCAGTAGCTCCTGTGGCACCGGTTGCCCCTGTAGCACCGGTTTCACCGGTAGCACCAGTAGCGCCGGTTGCCCCTGTAGCACCGGTTTCACCGGTAGCACCAGTAGCGCCGGTTGCCCCTGTAGCACCGGAAGTACCGGTTGCCCCTGTAGCGCCAGTAGCACCGGTTGCCCCGGTAGCACCAGTATCACCCTTTGCCCCTGTTGCACCGGTCTCACCCTTTGGGCCAGTAGCACCTATAGTACCTGCTTCGCCTGCAGCGCCCGGTGCTCCAGTTGCCCCTGTTGCCCCTGTAGCACCGGTAGCACCTCTAGGACCTGCTTCGCCTGCTTCGCCTGTTGCTCCATTTGGTCCTGCTGCTCCTGTCGCTCCTTTTTGGCCATTGATGCAACAACAACATTCTCTGTTACAATGATGGCATTTATCGGATAACTTTCGGTACTTTTCTTTATAAAACCTGTACCTTCCTCTAATATGTTGGTACTTTTCTTTATAATATTCTTCTTTATTAGACAAGAGATAAACACCTCCATTTCATCATTTTAATATATGTCGTCCAAAATTGGAGGTCTGTACAAACGTACAAAATCGGGTAATATAATTTTGCAATTAAAGCGACTCCCAAAATTTCCGATCTTAGGGGTGCAATTTTTATGACAAATCATAAAAGTAGGCTAAGAAGATAAAGCTGCAAAAGCAAAGATGAAGGAGTGTCATCGGTGAGTTACCTGTTACTATTGATAGCTACGTCTCGGAGCTTTTTTGGGCATATTGGTCAAAGCAGCCTCTACGATGCTGGACAGCACGACGATAACGTTCTTCCGATTCGCGATCGCGCTTTGCAGCCTGTTGAACTATTGGGCATAGCAGAATAGTTATGGCTTTTGAATTTAAGGTCAAAATAGATTAATGAATATTTCAAAACAGGAATAGGAGAGCAATATTGTGATTATAAATTGGTTCCCCGTAAATTGGGTTTTTTTATTTTTATGCACATATGTTTGTGTCGCGAGCATACGACCCAAACATATGTGCATAATCGATTTACGACCCAAACATATGCTCATAATCGCAAAGGATTTGGTGGGCAGTTCACATTTCATTTTTATTAATGCCTGGCTACGCTAACGGAAAAGATACTTAAACAAAGGATCGCCGGCTGCCGTGCAGTCAGACGATCCTTTTTCTTTGCTGAAGTAGCGGCACTAATGCTTCACGGCAACAATATATACGTTTTATTTTTCGCTGACCCTTTCACATAAAATCCCATTTGGGTTACGTTTATGAGTAGAAGCTGTTGCTCCTTTGTCTTACCAAGCTTCAAATCGGCGTATTTCAGCTGGAGCGAACTGGGATAAATATTGGTAATCCGGGAAAGAAACTTGGTCTTTCAAATATGCCGATTCGTTAGCGTTTGCGCGTCTATGGCGATTCAATGCCTTAATCATACCTTCCGATGTTTTAATACCAAGACCATGACCATAATACAAATCATCCCCCATCTTGATGACATTCTCCCCTTGCCATTCCATCTTATCGGGATTTACATCGGGATTCTTAAAATATAGAACATCACCTGGAAGAGCATAAGCGCTGCCGCCTTTACGGTGGGTAATGCCTAAATCACTGTCATTATGCCAACTGAACAATAACAAATTAGGGAAGAGGGTGTTGAACTGTTCCTTTCCTATGGTGTCTAGCACTGCCTTGTATAATAGGATGACAATAGCAACTGCGCATTCAAACGCGTATTTTTTACCATTAATGAAAATATCCCTGATTCCAGCGGCTGGAGTCACCCCTTTCCTTAGAAGAAATCCTCCTTGATTTGTTAAATGCCAGTATTTTAAGTTGCATCGTGATGTTCTATAGGTTGCAAATCTTGTTCCTCCTTGACTCATGTCTTTTGCCGCTTTCATGATATTTGACCTTAAAGTCGTTTCAAATGACATATGGATAGCCCCTTCACACGTTTTCTCCTAGCTTATTTCATTGTATGGATGATGGAAGGGTGGTGTGATGTTTTGTTTTCGATTTGATTATCTCATACTCTTTAACCTCATTAGCGAGGGCATCTATCAGACCAACGAGGTTCTTCGATTGGGTTATTTGTATGGAGCCGGTACGAAAGCAGTCTTGGCTTAGATTTGCTGATGCCCATACCTAGACATGTTTCGCCACATATAATAATTCAGACTTCATGACAAGGATGTGATCGGGACATGATTCTGAAGGGTATATTAGACGTTACTGTACTCCGCAGAGTAACCAATAACGTAAGTCTTCTAGTCGAATGTGGGGGAGCTCCACAAACACCGTTAACCTCTATTACATCTGGACCCGTTACATTGAGGAGAAGAAATAGGTCTGCCAAAGTAAACTTAACGCAGGAGGAGGGTGGAGAATGTATCGAGCACTCTATCGATGTGGGACGCAACGTTGCGCAGCAGCTTAATCTAAGGAACGATCAACGCTACCGCGTGGAGTTCGATACGGTAACCAGAGCGATGCGCTTTTTCCGAAAGCCGGTCACAAGAGCGAGACTTCTCTTGGCGGTTGGCACGCAAGTTGTTGAAGATAGAGAATCCCCTAACCCTACCGTCATTACGATTCGGGACGACCAGCTCTTTGTATCTGCCATTGGCCGTGTTACGCTCGGGATCATCGGTGAACGACTTTTGTTGAAGCACGGATTAAACAATAAAACACTCCAAATTTTACGGGGAAGAGACATATTTATTGAACCGTTCATCCAAGTTACCCCTAAGACTGCAAGGCAGTTGGGGTTAAGAGAGGGCGATACCCTGATGGAATTCAATCAAGTCACGTCCGTACTTCGGATCAATCCCGGCAAGTAAGGGAGGTGCGAGATTGCGCTTAATCCCAGCGTATACGATAAAGTGAGCGAGGTGGATGACTGCCAAAGAAATTTTGAACATGATTGATTGAGCACATTTGTACCAGCTATTGCAATAACGAGGAACGATTGCAATAACGAAGGGGTTACCACGTGGTAGCCCTTTGCTCCGCTAAATATGAAATAACTCTTCAAGTACAACCGCTACGCCGTCATCGTCATTTGTCTCCGTTATTCGAGCGGCTTTAATCTTCAATTCATTAATAGCGTTCCCCATTGCCACCGGATACCCGCAAAGATCAAACAGCTCCAGGTCATTATAATCATCCCCGAAAACCATCACCTGATCGGGATGAAGTCCTCTTCGGCTTAAAACCTGTCCCAATGCACCCGCTTTGGATACGGAAGAGTTCATAATCTGAACCAGCCTGCTTCCATCTGTTAGAATTAACTTAACCCGGTGCGAGAAGCTGCTATTCAGCTCTGAGTAAATATTTTGCACATTGGGAAACAGCAGCTTTGAAGGACATAGACGGCTAATTTCTTCTCTGGACAGTACCGTAGGAACCGGAGCGTCTGAAGGCATGCCGAGAATATCAAAATGCTCCGAAGCCAAGGAACGATCACTGAACATGGTGTCCTGCACTTCAAAGCAAACTAGAAGCCCACCACTTCGGGCGGTAATGGCGTCATAAAGATCAGTGACAGTTTCATGGTCAATCAGCATATGGTCCTCCATTTGGTACGAAGAGTCCACGGTATGGGCGCCGTTATAGTAAATCATGCAGCCTAATTGCAGAAGTGCTTCCGGCAGCAGCATTCGCACCGACCGCGAAGGCCTTGCAGTAGCAATAATGATTTGAATCCCGTTTTTGTGACAGTCCAATACAGCGCGAAGGTTTCGCGGGGAAACCTCACGCCGGGTATTCAACAGCGTTCCGTCTAAATCCAAAACAACAGCTAGTATATTGTTCATGACGCCTCCCATTGAAAATTTTATCAATAGTATCACAGGATAGCTTCAACTGTAAATCATTAGTAATATGGGATCTCAACTTTTTTCAATAAAGAGAGAAGAGCTCATTGGGGGGGAATAAAGTTTGGCATTCTCGATATCAGGGTAAATATATGTATGCTCGTTTATTTAAGGAGGTTACCCGATATGAAGAACGAGAACAATAGTGGAGTTAAGGGTAAAAAGAGACTAGCCATATTCGACGGTCTTACGCCAAACGACCAAGCTATGCCTGCTTTACAGGCTGTATTCGGGAATGAGTCTGATTCCGGGGATATTAATGTAAGTAGAGAGGATCGCATGGATGGGTATCATGATGCGAACAAAGAGCCGTCCGAAAACTCGGGGACAGAAGACGGTGAGATAACCGATACAGACTACAGTCCGGTAGCAGAAGAGGGCACTCCGGTTGACCCGGTAGCACCCCCGATCAACGTGGTGAATGGAATCGACCTTATCAACGGGGCTGGTGCGGAACTGCTTGATGAAGATGAGGAACGGTGTTAGGCAGCCGTATAAAAGGCAAATGAGTATTGCCTAAGAATATAAACGATAGTGCTGGAGTCGCCTTGTGGCGGCTCCTTTTTAATTATTTAACGGGCGGGCGTGGCGGTTCCAAACGTTGACGTAGGCATCGGTTATCGATGCAGTGCTTTTGCCCTTGCATATGACGTAACGTCATGCCCTACACTTACCCTGTAGCACAAACTAAAGAAGAGGGAAGGTTATGCAATGACCAGTTTTCCAAAAAATCGTAAAAAAGTAATGGTGATTTTCGGCACCCGTCCTGAGGCAACAAAAATGTGCCCAGTGGTCCAAGAATTAAAAAAACATCCGGAATGGTTTGAAACGAAAGTTGTTGTTACAGGGCAACATAGGGAGCAACTCCATCAAGCGCTCTCTCATTTTGATATACATCCAGATGTCGACTTATGCCTCATGAAAGTAAACCAAACTCTTGCCTATATTACGTCTGCGGCAATTACTGGGTTAGATAAAGTCATTTCCGAAGAACGTCCAGATCTAATATTAATTCACGGAGATACTCAAACAGCAGTGTGTGGGGGGATGGTTGCATTTTTTCATAAAATACCTGTCGGGCATATTGAGGCAGGATTACGTTCACACAACAAATACTCACCTTGGCCAGAAGAGATTAATAGAAGAATCGTTGATGTGGTTTCAGATTTTTTGTTTGCACCCACATCTAATAGTAAAGACAACTTAATTAGAGAAGGTTACAGTGAAAAAGATATTTATATCACGGGACAAACTGCAGTTGATGCAGCAATTTTGACAAATCGCTCTGATTACGTATTTAACGAAGCTAGACTAAATCACATTGTAAAACAAAAGAGCAGAATCATTACAATGACAGCTCATCGGAAAGAAAATTATGGACCACCCATGATCCAAATGTTTAGTGCGATACGACGTATTACGGACGAAAATCCAGATATATCAGTAATTTATCCCATTCATTTAAGTCCAATTGTTCGTAAAACAGCACATAAAATACTTTCAGGGCATGACCGAATCCATTTGCTTGATCCAATAGATTATCCTGATATGATCAATTTATTGTCCCGTTCATTTCTCATACTAAGTGATTCTGGAGGTCTTCAGGAAGAAACACCCGTATTTAACAAACCTCTTGTTCTAATGCGCGATACAACAGAACGACCCGAAGCTGTTACTGCTAATGCTGTTTACCTTGCGGGGACTGAAGAGGGGGCGATCCATGCCGTAACGACTAGACTTCTCACCGATATGAATTTTTATAATATCATGTCAAATGCCGTAAATCCTTTTGGAGACGGACATGCTTCCAAACGCATTGTACAGATCATTGCCCACCATTTTGGATTTGTTTCTGAGCTTCCACTAGAATTTAGTGTTTAAACTGTCCAGTACGGCAACGAGCAGAATTAGGATAGGAACCCGAAAAATAAAATGACCATTTTAAACAAACGCAGTAGAATAATGATAAGCACTCACAAACCTTTCCATCCATTCGCGGAGAGGTTTTTGTTTTTCTAAAAAAACTTGCAGATGACGTAAGGTCATCTAATATACTGGCTCTAAGCTTGTAAGCAAGAGTGATAGCCAACGGGGGTCAATATAATGCAGTTGCGAAACGGAGATTGGATGACCGCAGGACAATTTGCGGATAAGGCGGGCGTAACGATACGTACAGTACGCTTCTACGATAAGGTTGGGCTTTTAAATCCGAGTCACAGAACGAGTTCGGGGCACCGGTATTACACAAAGCAGGATTTGGCCCGACTCCAAAGAATATTGACGCTTAAATATATCGGTCTGACTATCGACGAGATCAGTAGAATCATTCACAGGGACGAGGGCGAGCTGGATCTAAAGGAATCCTTAAGAGTCCAGAGCACGATTATCGGTCAGAAAATGGAACATCTTCGCCTTGTCCAAAAAACGGTGAAGGAGACGCTTTCGTTGCTGGAAAGTTTGGAGAATGGGGAGGAAGAAAATCAGGGTCTGACAGCAGGGGACAGTGAAAGCAGTCCTGCATGGGAACTGTTCGCCTCCATCATCCGCATCGTGAATCAGGAATACGAGAACGCATTCAATCTTCAAACGAGGATTCGTCTGCATGACGAATTCAGTGCAAACCCGTACAAGTGGCATCATTGGCTGTTCGATCGCTTGATTATGCCTGAACGAAGTACAATCCTTGAGTTGGGCTGCGGGGATGGGACTTTGTGGCAGCGCAATGCGGACCGGATACCGGCTGATTGGGACGTTACGCTGACCGACCTGTCTGAAGGAATGCTGAATGATGCAAAGGAGCGGCTCGAACTTTGCGTGCCTCCTGACCGATTTCGCTTCACACCGGCTGATGCACGTTCGATTCCTTTTCCGGACGCAAGCTTCGATGCAGTTTTGGCCAATCATATGCTTTATCATGTAAGTGAGCGCCACCAATCTTTGAAAGAAATCCGACGTGTTCTTAAGCCCGGAGGCGTACTGTTCGCATCGACGATGGGCACGAGCCATATGAAAGAAGTAAAAGGCCTCCTAAGCGAGTTGAATCCAAACTATGATTTGGGTCGTCAGGATTTCGCCTGCGAATTCGGCTTGGAGAACGGAGAAGACCAACTGGATGCTGCTGGTTTCGTAGATATTGGTTTACAACGTTATGAGGATTTTTTACAAGTGACGGATGCCAAGCCGCTTATCGCATACATTCGAACAACGCCCGGCGGCCGGGAAAATTTGACCGACAGCCGCTTGTCCAAATTAGAGGCTATGCTGAACGAAACCATAAGAGAGGAAGGTGCTGTTCAGATAACCAAGGAAGTCGGTCTGTTCGTCGCATTTCGCAAGCAATAGAATCTACCCTCTCATTTTATTCTTTATCACGAATGGTAGTTTTGTGTTTATTGCCTTTGCTGTCATAGGTGACCCATTCACCAACAGGCTCGCCCATGTCAAAATATCCTGAACGCTTTATGGTTCCATCGGGACGATACCATTCCCAGTAGCCGTCCGGCTTATCATCAATTATTTTTCCCTTTGACCATATTGTTTTTCCGTTTGCGTGGTACTTAATCGTGCAGCCATCAATTACTTCCAGTTTCTTTTCCTTGACACCGTTTGGGTGTATCAAGTCACATTTTTCATTTTCCATGACTTGCCTCCAATAATCAGCTTTTTGTTAATATTATCACATTGTACGCCAGATAATGTAGGGGTGAATCCGTGAAAAAAATAGTATTTAGCGTGATGGCACTTGTTGTTATCGTCTCAGCGTTTTTATTTTCACCGTGGGTAACTGAAAGTTTTGCACAACAGAGAGCTATTAATGCTTTTGAGGTGCAATGGAAAAACGTACAGGACGGATGTGGTTTTAACTGCAAAGATTGTGGTTTTAAAACCTCAGAAAAAGCACTGTTGGGCCGAAGAGTGATTATAGAGTATGCATGTGGTTTGCTGCCTTCTGATTCCCCTGAATACCATAAGAAGAAAGAACTGTTTGTATCATTTTTAGGAACCGTCCATTAACATCGCCAGGCCCGGAACAACTGGCCCTCTTTCCGGGAAATAACCCGGTACCCATCGGCCCGATAGCTGATATGATTGGAGAGAACGGGATTAATGCAGGCTGTGACGTCGGCGAACCGGAGAGGATGGATGAGAAATGTCGGAGCTGCTTAAGACGCAATACAGATTTATTCGAAGGACGAGGGAAGTTTTGTTCGCTTATTTGGAGGAGCTTCCGCCGGACAAGCTGCATAGCGCCGTGCCGGGCTTCGGACGCAGCAGCATCATAAGGACTCATATTCACGTGGCCGATTGTTACCGGTATTGGCTCGGGTCCTTCGCCTTCGGGCTGAAGCGAGCCAACTTTTCCTTCGCGACGGAGGAAGAGATCGGGCAGGCGGACGTCCGGAAGGTTCGCGCCCGTTTCGGGCTCGCGGACGATGCGGTTGAGAGGTTTTTGGACAAGTATGCCAGCAGCATGCTGGGGAGCATCGTGAATGATGTGAAGTGGCAGGCAGAGCCGTGGAGCACGACACCGCTGTGGTTGCTCACCCATACCGAGACGCATGAATTTCATCATAAGGGACAAATCGTGGCGATGACCCGGCTGCTCGGCTACGAACCGCCGAATACGGATCTGGATTAAAGTGGGGATAGGCTGCTGCGGCCTCTTTCTTCTCCTGCTTCTCAGGCAGTAATGATGAACAACAGGTTACATTAGAAGTTGCGTACAATAAGGACATAAAAGTTAACCAAAACGAGGGAGGCGGGAGATCGTGTCGAACTTGGACAATGAGAAAAAGGCTCTGGAAAAAGTGGAAACGGAGTTTGAAACGACCGAGGTCATAACGACAAATGTGTACAAGGTCAGCCCAGAGCAGAAAGAGAAGCTCGATCGTCTGGCAGAGGAGAGGCTCGAAAAGGCACGCGAGGAGGCAATACCGAAGATCCGCGAGCGGTACGAGCAGCGACGGGAAGAGATCCGGCAGCTACAGAGCAACCGAAGGCAGACGGCGGGGGAAAGCCCTCGGCGATCAAATGACGAATCAACCACTGAAAAAGAGGCTCCCCGTTAAAAAAGTTGGCGGAGGGGCCTCTTTTTTGTGTGTGAAATGGAGTTTTCGTTCGTAGTAGATTGTGGTATTTGGAAACAGCCTAACGCCATTAATATAACGGGTACCGATACTTGAGGAGTTAGCTGCATCACAGCTTCTCCATTTTTGTTATTGAACACAAAATATCTGACGAAGTTTTGAATATTAAACATAGCAATTCAAAAGAAGTTTCATATACTGAATTCGTTTATGCTTAGTAAGTGCCTAATTGCAGAAACTCCGAGGAAATTGTCGCCGACCTAGGTGTTTACATTACTCGATAAGGAAGAAGGAGGTATCCATTGAAAACGACCCAATCAAAAGACGGCACAACCTTAGCGTACGATGTCTACGATAGTGGGCCAGCGCTGATATACATAACGGGAGCGAGCTGCTTTCGCTCTTTTAAGCCGATCATACAAGATGCTAAAGTTTTTGCCACTGAATTCACTGTTTACAACTACGACCGCCGTGGACGCGGCGATAGTGGAAACACACTGCCATATTCTATGGAACGTGAAATCGAAGATATCGAAGCCATGATTAATGCAGCCGGCGGCACGGCGTATTTGTATGGCCATTCTTCGGGTGCCGTGCTGGCACTTGAGGCCTCACTGCGACTGGGCAGCAAAGTACAAAAGGTAGTTATGTATGATGCGCCATATGTACACGACGAGAAAGAAAAGGCCGAATACAAACAATTAAGCCATACAATACACAAACTTCTCGATAGCGGCAAAAACGCAGAAGCAATGAGCACTTTTTTGAAGGGTATTGGAATGCCAAAAGTATTTGTTTTGTTGTTGCCGTTATTTCCTGGCTGGAGAACTATGAAAGCACTTGCTCCAACCCTTGCTTATGATATTGCTCTAACTGAGGACATGCCACCTGTTGAACGTGCCACTCGAATTTCCGTACCAACGCAAATCATTGTTGGCGAAAAAAGCCCCGCAGCAATACATGATGTCGGCCGCCAACTAACGAGTGCAATTCCAAACGCAAAGTTCGCACAACTTGCAGGCCAGGACCATATGGTTAATGCAAAAAACCTGCTGCCATTGCTTTCGGACTTTTTTAAGTAATATTGTGGTTTCTGTATGCCCCTCAATAAAATCTGGAAGTCAACCATATATTACCCTGGCTGTCTTTGTTTTTGAACGTATTCATACTTATTTGATATTTGAAAGGAGTAACGCAAATGGAAGTATACATCAGACAGGTAGAGTTATCAGAGATCGATGATTTATTCAAGTTAGCAGAGAAGTTTGCAACTTCATTTACACCAAATAAAAAATTATTTACTGAGGCCATTAATAATTTATTATCTGATGAATCGGTTTTCATAAGAGTTGCAGAATGTGATAACGAATTAGTCGGATATTGTTTAGGTTTTGATCATTACACTTTTTATGCGAATGGCAGGGTATCATGGTTAGAAGAAATAATGGTAGATGAAACATACCGAAATCAAGGAATTGGAAAAAAGATTATGGAATATTTCGAAGAATGGACAAAATCAAGGGGATCAAAACTAATTGCACTAGCCACACGAAGAGCAGCGCCGTTTTATAAAGGACTTGGATATGAGGAATCAGCTGTTTATTTTAGGAAGTTATTGTAAGGAAGTAAAAGGATCTGAGGAATATACATATTGCAAGAGTCATATTGATTAAGTCCCTCGATAGTCATGAGAGCGATTCAAAATCATATTAGGATTCCGGAGATACCCTATGAATAAAACTAATGAGACTCGATTGTTAATATTTTGCCAGGACGAGGCTGCTTGCATTGATCGGCAGCCTCGCTGCGAACGGGCAGTTTAATCAAAATAACATTTTACAGGATTTGGTTTTTATTGAAATCGAACGTGCTTTTGCAGGAAAAATCTGGCTAACATCGAAATGTTATTTTATGCCTTTTTATACGATTCAGAAACCGAAGGAGAAACGAAGTGAGCGAACTAGGTGTTAAAGATAACACGTGTAGAGTGGTCAAAAGAGGATTCTCAGCAGTTGGAACAAGGCATGAAGCAAAGTATTCAGAATACCCAACCGTAATTCCGAAATCATTTGACTCTTTACTAAATCGTATGGAGGAAATCCCAAATCGAACTGGTGAAAAATTGGCTCTATACGAACCAGGTAATTATGCACCCGACAACCTTGGAACTTACTATACAACCGCTCAAGTCACAGAGATTGGTTCTATTCCACAAGGAATGGTAAGCCAGATCACTCCTGTATGCACTTATGCTGTCTATACGCACAAAGGTGAGATTTGGAAAATAGGTGATGCTTATGGTTCTCTTAACCGTTGGATTGATGAGAATGGCTACAAACATACTAAAGGTTGGGTAGTAGAGTTAATGGACGTACGATTTAATCCGACTTCACCTGAAAGTGAGCTAGAGATATATACGCCAATCGAAGAGAAATAGTCGATGAAAGAGGAGTGACCCCGCAAACCACCGTTTGTGGGTCTTTCTACGTTCTGGCATGATTCTCAATATCTTTATTTATTCCAACGGGCAAATTTTTTGGTAAAATATAAAGTGGAAAAAGGTGGCAGCTCAGCCGTTAATGAAAATAAATAATAACAGAGTTTTAAGGTATAGGAGATATTATGATTCATAACGAGGTTGTTATAATCGCTGATGCATATTTACTTCCATTAGTATCGGAGTTGTACGGGTTGGAAGGCTATGAAACCAAGCCGGTTAAGGCACATGCCGGAGGGCGGAATGTCGTTTATAACTGTGAGAAAGAGGGCGCTCGTGCAAAAATAATCAGAATCGCCTTCTTAAATGACAGGAGCCGAGAAGAATTGCTGGGCGAAGTTGAATATATCAGGTATTTATTCGAGCATGGCGGCAGTGTCTCGGATGTAGTCAGATCCAGGAAGGGGAATCTGCTGGAAGAGATAACTCATAATAATCTCACCTTTTTTGTCTGCCTGTTTGAAAAGGCCAGAGGAAAAAAGCTTGTGGAAAATAAATATCGGTACCGGGAAGGAGCACCTATTACCGAATATTATTATAACTGCGGTAAAGTCCTGGGGAAACTCCACCAATTGTCAAAAGGATATACTCCTGTCCATCGTCGGTATAGTTTTTTTGATAAATACAATGCCGAATATATCGATGAACTGATACCCGACTCCTTATCTCTGCTTAAGGAGAAGCTGGTTGAGCTCCTTAAAACCTTAGAAGGATTGGACAGGCACCATGAGTCATTCGGTATGATTCATTTTGATTACAACGATGGGAATTATATGATAGATTTTGATACCGGGCAAATAACTGTATATGATTTTGATAATTCATGTTTTGGTTGGTATATGTATGACCTGGCAGATCTCTGGAGAAGCGGAGTGGGTTGGATACTTTCTGAACCAGACGCCGGTAAACGCAAAAAGTTTATGGATGATTATTTTAAAACAGCCCTCGAGGGATACAGAACCGAGACCAGGATCGAAAATTTGATGTTGGATAAATTGCCCTTATTCATCAAAGTAACCCTCATGGAAAATATTGTAGATGAATTCGAGTGTATGCGGAACAATGGTGAAGATCCGAAGTGTGATGAGGAATTGTCATATTGCATAAAATGCCTGGAAGACGATATCCCGTATATGGGATTTTTCCATGAAATTTTCTCATGTGAAGAACCCTTTGAGTATGAGAAACGAAATATTTAGTCGTTTTGTAGCAGTCTATAATTTGATAAGAGGGTTGCATCAGATGGCTGCCGAGTTATGCACGGCGGCCTCGCTGCGTTAACGGGCAGCAGTGCAACCTTTTTTTTGATTGAACGTCAATAGTTCATACAAATATTTCCTCGTTTAATTCAAAAAGGAGAGAATGGGACTATGAGAAAAAGATGGATCGGATGTATGGTTGTATTTTCATTATGCCTAAGCTTGTTGGCACCTGCGGCAAACAGTCGAGCCGCAGCTGAGAGCGTGAGGGTTACGCTGCCGGATTTTACGGTAGAACTGAACGGGCATACTGTGGAAAATCAGTACCGCGAATACCCGCTGCTGGTTTATAACGGCATCACCTATTTTCCGATGACGTGGTACGATAGCAGACTGCTCGGTTTGGAGGCGACTTGGTCGCCGGGTGATGGCTTGAATATTAGGCAAAGCCTGGTGACCTCCTCGTATGTGCCCTACAAATCCGAGCGTCGCAACGCGGCTTTCTACACGGCAGTAGTCCCCGCATCGGGCGTCACAATCAACGGCAAGGAGATCGACAACACCAAGGAAGAATATCCTTTGTTAAGCTTCCGGGATGTGACGTATTTTCCCTTGACCTGGCGGTTCGCGCACGACGAATTCGGATGGAATTACCGGTGGAGCAATACCGATGGTCTTAGCATCACGTCCCATAACCCGCAGGTGCAAACAGTCCAACTTCCTGCATATGCCGGCGAGAACGATGTTGCACTTTTCAAGGGGTATTACTATTTTGCCGAGACGGCGGATATGACGAACCATATATATCGAGCTCCCGTGCAGCAACCGTCCGACATGGAGGAGATTTATTCATATAACTTCCACAATTCAGATTGGAATCGAAAGGTCGTAACTTTTCAAATCCGTAATAATACGCTTTGGTTTACCTATCACCTCGGGCGAGGACTTACGGGTGCCGATCAGTTCGTTAAAATCGGCGACGATGGGAAAGCCGAGCTGCTGCATTCAGGGTATATCGACTTCCTCGACACCCCGTATGGGAGATTAATCCACAATCTCCCCGGTGGCTACATGTATTTATCGCAACCAGGTCAGGATGAGGCGAATCGCAAGATTGTAGGAGGAGACAACCCGAATGTGATGATGTACGCCCAGTCTAGGCGCAGTGTTCCTGCCGCCTCTATGGTCGGGGATGATGTCTTCGTGCTTTGCATATTAGAAGGCGCCAACAACCGGAATTCACTTTGCAAAATCAACCTAAAAACGAATAAAAGCGATACGATCGTCAACTCGGGCATTAGCTCGTTCCGGATTATCAATAACAAGCTATACTATGTGAAAGACGCGGACAACGCGTTATATTCGTCGGCGCTGGACGGGACGGGCGAAAAGAAACTGTCCGACCATGCCGTGTCATGTTTTGACGGCATCGACGGCAACGTATTTTACACAACCGAGACGGAAGCGAACCGATTTGAGCTGTACCGGGCCGATCCGAACGGGGAAGACCTGCTCGTATGGAAAACGCTGGTCGCTGGCGTGCAAGTATTGAACGATCGGCTCGTCTGCCGACTGGGCGACAACGAAGGTGTAGTGATGCTCGACAGTTCAGGCCGCCTGCTGCTGGAAGTGGCGGATCCGATCTCGCGCGTGCTTACATCCGACGAAGGGGTTTTACTCGAATCCGCCCGAGATTCCTCGGTCTTATTCATTCGTTGAAATAATACTGATTTCATGTGAAAGCAACATATTTGGGGGACAAAATGACGAATGTCGAAAACGCAACAAAGGAAGACATAAAGGGATGGCTAAAACTAGCCTCTGAGGTGGAGGGGGGCACTCGGCAAAAATTCATCTTAACGATTCCACATAGTGGACGGATACGATAGCTCAATAACCCACATCAAAGACTGCCGCGAGAACGACCTGCAGCCTTACTCGCTAACGGGTAGATTACTACAAAAACCCATCTATAATTCTATATTATGGTAAAATAACAAAAAACACAGAATGGAGTGGTACTCCTATGAAATTAACCGTTCTTGGAAGATGGGGTGCTTTTCCGAAAGCAGGAGAAGCAACTGCAGGCTATCTATTAGAATCAGGTAACCACAAAATTTTACTCGATTGCGGCAGTGGTGTATTATCTGCCTTACAGAAATTCATTGAGATAAGCGAGATTACATCCGTTTTTCTCTCTCATCGTCATTATGATCATATGGCAGACTTGGGTTGTCTTCAATATGCATGTTTAATTGATATGGATTTGCAGCGTAGGGAAAAGCCGTTGAGGCTCCTAATTTCCGAAGAATTTGAAGGAGATTGGTCTATTCCTGTTATGAAAGGTTCGTATGCAATAGGAGTTAACGAAAGTGCTACCGTTTCATTTGAGGACGGTTTAAAGTTATCTTTTTTCCGAACTAATCACGATGCATATTGCTTAGGAGTGAGGGTAGAGGCTGAAGGCAAGGTATTAGTGTATACAGCTGATACTCGATATGATGAAACACTAGTTGCATACCTTTTAGATGCGGATTTACTTATTGCGGAAGCTTCATTTTATGCAGAATTCAACGCTAGCCAGTATGGTCATATGAATTCACATGAAGCTGGTAAGATAGCGGCAGCAGTAAATGCAAAGAAATTACTGATATCGCACTTACCTCATTTTGGGGATGTTCAGTTGTTAAAGGAAGAAGCAGCATCTGTATTTGACGGAGAGGTATTGTTGGCGGATTTCGGTTTACAAGTTGTAATATAATCTTGTTGTAAGGAAGTCTGATTACGACGCTCAATATTAAAGGGGAATACCGGTGGGAGATCTGATAATTGAACCCTATAAACCCGAAAGGGATAAAGCCTCCATCACAGCCATGTTGTGTGGAAATGAACAGTTTAACGTGTTTCAACAGAGCGACAAAATGCTCTCTGACGGTATATTTGTTGCTCGTTACAACGACTTAACGGTAGCTTTTCTCTCATTTGATGGTTTTAAGAGAAGAGCTTTGACAACGATATTTGTTAACAAAGAATACAGAAGAATGGGCATTGGTGCCGCACTTATGGCAAAGGCGGATAAAATGCTATCCCAAAATGATGCAGTAGAACGTTCGATAGGTGTATGTATAGATGGCGACCGTTGTTCACTGCAATTTTTATATAAGCATGGTTATTACATAAGTTATTCATCCTTTATCATGGAGCGTGAAGGTGTACCTCTTCCTGAAAGTAATATTTCTGTCAGGCAGTACGATGATGATGATTATGTAATATGCCATAATATTTGCGAAATAGCTTTTTACCAAATGCATGAACGCGTGGGGATTCTTCCGTCTTACTATTATCCTCCTAACGAAACGGAGCGGAAGAGATTCGCCGAAGATAGAAACAATAGATTTGTGATGCTTATCGGCGGTGAAATAGTGGCAGTCGGAATTATTGACGGTTGTGAACTGAGTCATGTATCCGTTCGCCCAGATCTTCAATCACGTGGATACGGCAGAGCTTTTATTTCATTTCTTGTAAATGAAATTATACGAAGGGGCAGAAGAATCGTGACGCTCGGGGTTGTAAAAGGCAATCCTGCGACAAAATTGTATAAGAGTCTTGGTTTCAAAGAAAAGTCATTAAACCATTGGGTAACAAAATATTACAAACCGGACACTCGATTGAGCAGACCACCAAGCGATATATATCATAAAATGACTCGTTGAGCTCTAACGGGACACAAGAACTCAATACAATTTTAACGAGGCTATCGGCGTATTGACGGTAGCCCCGCATAACTATCGGGCAGCATTTAATATCCATGTGCTTTTTTGAGTAAGATACTGCATTTTGCTCAAGATCTTTGGAGCATTTCTTTTTATTAGTGTAGTTATATTGGCTCAGTAAGTGTGTTCAGGGTTATTGAAGATAGCTAGAGAAAATCGGATCCGTTTTCTCAATTAACGGGATACGTTACTTAAATAGGGATTCTCCGGCTGCCGAACAGTCAAAGGATCCCTTATTTCTTTGAAGTAAAGGGCAGACTGAACTCGCTATACTGGTGTATACTTAAATGTGTCTTTTCAAGGATAGGAGGATTGATTATGAAGGTGAGCTTGAAAACGAATCTTGTCGCTGCGGGTGTCGCAGTTACACTTATAGGGTCGGCTATTGCTTGGGGTTTTAGCGAAATCACAGCAAAGGCAAATACAGAGCCGAAGACGGCCGAAGTCATCGCTCAAATTGAGCAGCCGAAATATAGCCCAGAAACGCCTGAAAGCCACGCCATCACATTGTTGAAGACATATCACAATCAATTCAATACTTGGATTGGGTATGGCAACGAAAGTTATTTTAAGAATGTGGTGGCATGGGATTCCGCCCTTTCAAACGATGCACTAAACCCGCTATCATATCGTCAAATTGCGGCGAAGCTTGCAAGCATTCAAGCAATCGAGATCGACCTTTACCGCGTTAGCGACCTTGCCGAAATTGCGAATAAAACCCATGACGTTCAAGCCCTTATTTACATGCATCGTATTTTACACGATCTGGACTTAAATTATTTTCATAAAACGCCGGGAAGCGATTATTGGGGCATTACCGAAACGATTCGTCATACTACAGAAGCAAAAGAAGTGATTCCCGATACCCGCTCAGATGTCGCGAAGTACATCGAAAAGAACAAAGTATAATTTCAGGTTCAAAAACGAGTGGATAGAAGCTTCAGAGATGATTTCGCATTTGTTAGGTGGATAGTACATGGAGACTGCTGTGGCAGTTTCTTTTTTTTGGTCAAGATAGATAATGAATGATATAGGTTGCCTTTTGAGAGTAGATGGATGAGGCAAGCTAAGGGCTGAGAGAATATATCTACCATTCCGGCGGAAAAAATGGAACTTATACGAGTGCAGATTTGTCAGTTTCTATAGAGGTGATCATTCTGGACAGTAAGTATATGCAGTACATAACGGAGATAGGGGGAGCACTCCAATGAAACCGTCTAAAACGGAACCACAATGGTACCAGTCACTGAAAGTTGATCCCTTGAAAAAGAAGACATTTACAGAAGAATTAGTAGCGAAAATTAAAACACGTGCCTCGTCTCCTGCAAAGAAACAAACAAAAACCAAAGTCGGTATAGCCTGGCTGGCAATGGGTGTATTGAGTGTAGGACTACTTCTTTTTGCGGGACAACAACATCGACCGAGAGAAACAATTAACTTACTCTTATTTATTCCAGGAGGAAGGGAACTGGTTTATTGAATTCGGAGTGGGAGACGAGTTGCATTGGTTCCTGCAATATCAGAATGGGGTGCTAAAAGAAGTGAAACTAGCGGACAATCGGAGCCGTCTGATGGAGTTGAGAAAACAGCAGAATCATATGCATTGAAGACATGGCGGTTATCTTAACGTTAACGATAAGAGAAGGCAGCTGATGATCTGTCGAGTGACAAGAACATATGCCGATTAAAATCCACTAGACTAAGCTCTATTTAGAGTACTATAATGTCATTAGACGTATATCTAATTAGAATTCTATTGAATTTATTTTATTTTAAAACTATCGGTTAAAGGAGTTTCTTAAATGAGTACAAATTTGTATCTCATAAGGCATGCTATCAAAGAAAAGTCGATTGGAGATGTCCCAATATCCACTGAAGGTATATTGCAAGCACAAGCGACAGCTGAATATTTTCGTAACCTTCCGATAAACACCATATTCTCAAGTCCACTTAGAAGGGCAAAAGAAACCGCCATATATATTGCATTAGAAGCTGAATTAACTATTTCAGAAGATAATCGATTGCGGGAACGTGCTAACTGGGGGGATTTACCTGGGCAAACATTCGATGAATTTGTTGCGATGTGGGAGCGATGTACAGTGGATCCTGACTATATACCACCCGTAGGTTATTCTGCGAAACAGGCAGGTGAACGCTTATCCTCGTTTTTATTAGAATTGGCAAAGAAACATCCGCCTGAAAGTAACATTGTAATTGTTACTCATGGGGGATTAATAACTGATTTCCTGGTCAATACATTTTCCGAGAACCAACTGAATGTTTGGCACCCTAATTTTGTGGAAGTACAAAGCGACCTGATTCCTGAGTGCTCGATCACAAAGCTAATTTATGAAAGTGGGAATTACAAATTAGATTTCTTTGCCTCAGTAGAACATTTACAATCATAAGAATGCTACGAACGTTAAACATTTAGATTTTGTTAGTGAATGACTTTTGTCGTGATTCGATAAGCAAAAATTCGCCCATTCATATGCCGAAGGACAAAACGGCCATAAGTGTAGGAGCCTATTTCAACAAGGCTTCTTTTTGTTTAGTAAGTAACAGGCTGAATAGTTCAATAAGACATTGTTGGAAATATTTAGATACCGTACAATAAGGTCAGGTAATAATCTAAGCACATTAACATTGGACGCACTTGATATATATAGAAAGCTACAAACGAAAAATGTACTCTTAACCAAGCTGCAGCTCGTTAACGATTTCAATTACTTTGAGTTCGTTGACATAGAAGGGAAGCTATATTAAACCATTTGTGAACCTAAAATAATATTAGGAGGAAAGTGAGTATGTCAGAGTGGACGAAAGGAACAGTTAATTTGCAGATGACCGATATATCTGATTCGAAATTTCAAAAAGTGGATGCGAAGAGACTCAAGTTCGATGAAGTGGATCTTGCAGGCACAAATATTAACTGTGCTAATCTAGTAGGGTTAACTTTAAATGATGTGAATCTAACAGGTGCAAAAATAACTATCGCAAATATGAGTGATATGATTTTTGAAAAAGCTCAAATGACCGGCGCGCAGTTTCGCGATATTGACTGGCCAATAGAGGGTGTTGATGCTAATTATGATCCTGAGGAAAAATATAGACCGGTGGTATTTGATAATTGTATTTTAAAAAATACTCTGATTACAAAATGTGATTTATCCAATGTGATTATCACGGATTGTAATATAACGGGGTTAATCATAAATGGGATCTCGATTGATGAATTACTGAGAAAACACAAGGATTAAATGTAAAGTGGGGTAGCAAGTATTTGCTGCTCTTTTTGTGTTTTATTGAACTGACTTAACAGAAATATTGGGAGGAAGTACTTATGGAATTAAAATATGGGAGTGCCAAAGATGCAGGCATGTCGCAAGAACGAATCGATTACTTAGAAAATTTGGTATCGAGCTGGGTGAACGAAGGGATGATGCAGGCAGCATCTATGTGTGTCGTCCGAAGAGGGATCATCGTTTCGCATGCGTCATATGGTCCGCTAACCCTTGATCCTGAGTCACTGAAATTGGACAAGGATTCATTGTTCCCGCTTGCTTCATTAACTAAACCGGTTACAGCCACATGTCTCATGAAGTTGGTGGAAGACGGATTATTGGAACTAGTCGATCCGGTGTCCAAGTATATCCCTGAATTTACTGGGGAAGGTAAGCATGCTGTAAAGATTCATCATTTGCTTACCCATACTTCGGGATTAAGAGATGAGGATGTTCATTACAATTCCTCGAAAAAATTAGATGAAGGGGTGATCGTTCCCGAACCGGAAACATCTCAGCATCCAAATATTCAAAAAAGACTTTATCTTGGATATGATACTCCATTATGGAAGCCTCCCGGTACAGAAATGCGTTACTTCAGCTATGGTTACCTGCTTATTGGGGAAATCGTCAGGAGGGTAAGTAAACAGTCCCTTGAAGATTATGCAAGAAAGCGGATTTTTGCACCTCTAGGCATGAAGGATAGTTATTATATTGTTCCTGATTCCATGTTCAACAAAGTCTATAAAAGAGCAGAACATATTTATGGAAGCTGGTACTCAAGTCCCGAAGCTATGAGGAATCCTTCAGCTTCGGGAGGAATGTATTCTACTGTTAAGGATATGGCAGTATTTGGGCAAATGTTTTTAAACAAAGGAATCTATGGGGAGTCTAGAATTTTGAGTCCAGTAACGGTGAATGAAATGACTTCCAATCAGATACCCGGTGTCTCTGCATTTCATGACGGTGAATTTTTTACGGAAGCCAACTGGGGCTATGGATGGAATATACATGGAAACAAACGTGATGATAGTGGCAGTCTGCGCTCCGCTCAGGCCTTCGACCACGGGGGTGCGGGCGGTGTCAGGCTTCTTGTAGATCCGGTTTACGATGTCGTGTGGGCTTACTTCCCCATAATTACGGACAAGTTATATACTCGAAATTTATTCCATAATGTGGTCATGAGTGCAATAAACGAATTGTAGTTTATAAATGTCGAAGGCTGGGAGTTGAACTATAAGGCCGGAGATTATATGCTGTATCTGGAAGCCGATCAACAGGATGGCACCATTCAACACCTGACGTTCAAGAAGCAGTAAACAGGATTACGGTACAAGGAGCTCCCAGCACATGACAGACAAAAGCCGGATCTTCCTCTTTCGGGGCTGCTTAAGCGGGTTCCTCATCATGATTCCCGTCTGGGCGATTGCGCTCTATCTTCTGCTGCGCTACGTCTTCTAGCGTTTCTCTAGTCCACCAGTCCCTGCGTTCGGGATTATGAAGCCAATACCAAGAAAGGGAGCACAAGCACATGCGCCAAACCGCTTTAATCACGGGAGCCTCCTCAGGCATTGGAGAAGCTTTTGCCAAGGAGCTCGCCAAGCAGGGCAAGGATCTTATCCTTGTAGCCCGCTCGAAGGACAAGCTAGACGTATTGGCTGATGAGCTGTCTCGCCGCCATGGCATTGAAGTTTTTGTCATCCCAGTCGATCTCAGCCAGGAAAACGCCGCTAGGCAGATTTACAACGAAGTGGACCGGTTAGGCAAGGAAGTGGATCTTCTGGTGAATAATGCAGGCTTCGGGTTAAGCGGCGAGTTCTTGAACCATCCGGCCGAAGACTATCGCAAGCAGGTGGCGTTGAACGTGACGGCCCTGATGGAGATGACCCATCTATTCCTGCCCGGCATGGTGGCCAGGCGGGATGGAGCTATCCTTAATATCGCGTCCCTGCTTGCCTTCTTCCCCTTCCCCTACTGCTCCGTCTATAGCGCAACCAAAGCGTTCGTACTGAGCTTTACGGAATCTTTATGGGAGGAATACCGCAGCCAAGGCATTCGCATCTTAGCAGTTTGCCCGGGCCCAACGGAAACGAACTTTTTCAAGACGGCCCGCGAGGTGGAAACCAGAAGCAAACGAACTCCCGAACAAGTGGTGCACACCGCCTTAGGCGCGTTGGGCAAGGGCAGAAGCTTCGTCATAGACGGCACGAACAATTATTTCACCGCTCTCCTCGGTCGAATCATGCCCAGAAGGAACGTTGTGAAGATGTTTGGTTCGGTGCTGCGAAAATCGATTGCCTCTAAACAGGCGGATTCGTAAAAAGGAAAGACAGCCTAAATTTAATCCTTTTCTAAACGGAGCTCCCTTGGTGTGCGTCGATAGGCGCTCGGGGAGCTACCCGTCCATCGTTTGAATTGCTTGAGACGTGGGAACTGCTGGGACAATGCTCCTCAAGAGTCCTTTTTCGGGCACCTAAAGGACCACGTCAAGAGTTGCACCTGCTCGATGCTAAATGATCTTCAAACTGAGATCGATGAGTTCATCCGATATCATAGCCACCACCGCTACCAGTGGGGACTAAAAAAGATGACCCCTGTTCAGTACAGGAATCATCTCCTTAAGGCGTGCTAATTCTTTTTTTTAAGTGTCCTTCTAGAGGGATCACTCACTGCTGTTGCAGTTAGCTAGCTAATCCTTTTTGTTCGTTGAAGTAACGGGCAGCTTGTTAAATATCCTTTACTAGTGCGTGTATATTTAAAAATGAGCAATCGACAAGAAATCATGACATAGTAATCTGCTATGATAGAGAGAAACTTACAATCCATCAAATCAAGAAAGATAACCACAATTCAAGAGAAAGGAGAAATAGCGTTGACCAATATCAATGAACCTAAACCTGAAAGCGACCTTCCAACCGGGATAGGCAAGCCCGCACAACGAGCACTCGCTAGGGCTGGATACTTGCGGCTTGAGCAGTTCACGTTGATCGGCGAGGCCGAGATTCTGAAGTTGCATGGCATGGGACCAAAAGCGTTGGGTATTATCCGTCAAGCACTTGCCGCTAAGGGACTATCGTTCGCTGACAAATCTTAAGCGACGGAAATAGGCACTGTCGTTGTTCAACTACCGAATAACGAGAGTTAAATAGTCTGGAGGAAATAAATTGTCGATTACGACAGAACGATTATCCAATTTTGATCAGGTGAAATTACTTGATTCAGAATTTCCAAAGCACTTTCCGTGGTTTTCAATAAGCGCTTATCATGAGAAATGTTTATTAGAGAATCAAAACGGTTCAAGAATAACATTATTGGCTTATTATAACGATGATCTGGCAGGATGTTGTCATTTGCTTTATAAGTCGAAGTATCCTTACTTTGTTGACCGCAATATACCTGAAATTAACGATTTGAATGTGTTGCCACCTTATAGAAATAAGAGGGTAGCAAGTACATTATTTGACGAGTTAGAGGAAATAGCATCTAGGTCAACACAATTAATTGGCTTAGGTGTAGGGCTTTACAAAGACTATGGAAATGCTCAACGAATGTATTGTAAAAGAGGCTATGTTTTAGATGGAAATGGCATCTCATATCAGAATCTTGAGGTTAAGCCTGGAGAAACAGTTGTTGTAGATGATGAATTGCTTTTGTATCTGGTAAAAGAGCTAACGGCAACAATCCGATTGGAGGCTTGATGTACATGATTCAATCAATAGTCCATATCGCTCTAGTTGTAGAAGATTATGATCAGGCGATAGAGTTTTATACAAAGAAGCTGAATTTTACTCTAGTCGAAGATACGTATCAGCCCGAACAAGACAAGCGGTGGGTAGTTGTATCTCCTCCTGGGTCAGTCGGCACTACTATATTACTTGCAAGAGCATCGAAGCCTGAACAAGAGATGTTTATTGGCAACCAGACGGGCGGAAGAGTTTTTCTGTTTTTAAACACGGATGATTTCTGGAGAGATTATAACGAAATGATCTCAAGGGGAGTAGAATTTGTTAGAGAGCCCAAAGAACAATCATATGGAATGGTGGCAGTATTTAAAGATTTATATGGGAACCTGTGGGATCTGCTGGAACTAAATGAAGACCATCCTATTTCCAAGCGAATAAAGTAGCCGGTATGAAAATGGAAGGAAGTGAACTATGAAAGAACGCGTACTTTTCATCCAAGGTGGCGGACAAGGAGCATACGAAGCAGATGAAAAATTAGCTATGCATCTGCAGGATTCACTAGGTTCGGATTACGATGTATTGTATCCGAGGATGCCTGACGAGGGAAGGCCTGAGTATGAGGCATGGAAAGATCAGATTATCCAAGATCTCACTACACAAGACGGAGAAGTAATAGTTGTCGGACATTCTTTGGGCGCTTCATTTTTACTAAAGTATCTTTCTGAAGAAGAACTCACAAAGCCTATTGCAGGAGTTTTCCTTATCGCGTCTCCCTATTGGGGAGCTGAGGATTGGGAAGTGGGTGAGTATGCACTTTCTGAAGATTTTGCAACGAAGCTCTCCAGGATTCAACGAATATTCTTTTATCATAGTCGCGACGATGTATGGGTGCCATTTGACCACCTGACAATGTACGCAGAAAAGCTTCCCAAGGCAGTCATTCGCGAGTTCGATGGGCGCGGACATCAGTTCAACAACGATATGTCTGAAGTTGCTCAGGATATTAAAAGTCTAGCGTACGTTACTTGAAAGGGATCACTCACTGCTGTCGCAGTTAGCTGATCCCTTTTTGTTCGCTGAAGTAACGGGAGTCTAGTGTGGTAATTACAGGCTTCATAGGATGTACTTAAGGGTAGATTCGCGAATTAACTTCTATAACAGTTTAATACCGACCACTAGTAATATCTGAATGGTAAAATAATGCTATTGTTCATTCTAATGGGATAGGTGTGAGGTTAGATGACTGTGTACGAAAAACCAAAATTAGAAATTCCGGAAGTAGAAGTTGTGTTGAGTAATTATTTTGGTACAGATGTATCTGGAGTAACGCAATTGAAAGGGGGGAATTTATCCTCTGTCTTCTCCTTCTCGTATTCTCAGAAGGAATACGTCATTAAATTCAGCGATTTAAATGGAGTATATGAAACTGAACGCTTTATTGCAACCCTACTATCGTCACAGGGTATCCCATTTCCTTCTTGTCTCGGGCTAGGGAACTTTAAATCATTGAACTATTTGATTTCAGAGAAAATCAGCGGACACAATCTAGCAAGCTGCTCTCCTGAGCAGCAACTCCGCATGCGTCCAGAGCTTGTTCAGATTTTAACACTAATGAACCATGTTGATTTAGGACAAACAAACGGTTATGGAAAGATAGATTCATATGGGAATGGTGCATACAATACTTGGAAGGAACATGTAGTTTCTTCTTTTGCTGAAGATACTGCTGGGTCCTTCTGGGATGGATGGTACAGCTTATTCGAAACCTCCTGTCTAGAGAAAGATGTGTTCGATGAATGTTATAATCGTTTATTGGCTTACTCCAACTATAATGAACCACATCGCTATTTTATCCATGGCGACTTTCATCAATGGAATATTTTATCGGATGGACAATGTATTACCGGCATTATTGACAGCAATGGTAAATATGGAGATTTTCTTGTCGATCTTGCAGTATTAGATTGGCATATGAAGAAACTAGATGTGATCCAAGAATATCAGAAATATCAACAACAAACAGGTACTACCATTCCTGATTTTAAGGAAAGATTAATTGGTGCGAAATATTACAATGGTTTAGTCGGATTACGTTTCTATGCGAAGATGGGGTGGAATGAAACTTATCAGCAACTTCGCGATGAACTTTTAAACTTGACCAGTTAAGCATTGACATGCGTATGGAATATCAATCGCCTCTCGGGATCAGCTATGTGGAATGTAAGGAAGGTGAAACATGGGGCTATCCGAAGAAGTAATGCAGTATTAAAACCTGTGGATTGATCCATTGAACAAACGGGTACGATATCCTATTCAAATAGAAATGTGTAAATATCCTTATCACAAGGAGGAATTACTGTGGAGGATTTCAAGCAAACAGCGAATCGTTTTGTGAAGGCCCACTTCGGTAATCGTGCCCAATATCTTGCGCCCCTCGGATCTGGTGATTGGTCGAGAGCCTACTCATTCATGCTTGATGGGCGTGAGATGGTTATTCGCTTCGGTGCATATCTGGACGACTTCGAGAAGGATCGTGTAATGGGAGCATATTCCATGGCCGCCCTGCCGATTCCAAAGGTTATAGAGGTGGGTGAGACGGAGAGCGGCTTCTTCGCCGTATCCGAGCGAGTTCTAGGAGAAAAGCATCTCGATGAGCTTGACGGGCCGGAGCTGCGGATTGTTCTTCCACAACTGTTCGATGCTCTCTACGAACTTCAGAAGTTCGATCTCACTGACACACAGGAAGTTGGACTTTGGCGTCCGGAAGGGACAGGTCCAAGCTGGGGAGCCGAGCTTCTTTCGGTGGCCGAGCCCAGAGATCGTCTTAAAGGCTGGCGCGAACGGCTTGACGCCTCCCCACGGGAGACAAATATCTTTGACGCCGGAGTAGTGAAGCTTCGCCAGCTGGTACCGCAGCTTCCGGAGTGCCGGGGTATCGTCCATAACGATCTCTTGAACCGAAATGTTCTGGTGGACAATGGGAAGCTAACCGGGGTGTTCGATTGGGGTAATGCGTTCTATGGCGACCCTCTCTACGATCATGCTTGTTTTCTTTATTGGTGGCCTTGGTTTCCGCAATGGCAGGGGATTGACTTGCAGGAAATGCTAGACCGCCACTGGGAAAAGCACGGAGGCTCGC
Organism: Paenibacillus sp. J2R1T-4; assembly: GCF_059692235.1. NCBI lineage: Bacteria > Bacillati > Bacillota > Bacilli > Caryophanales > Paenibacillaceae > Paenibacillus > Paenibacillus sp. J2R1T-4. Next base: position 133,561 of record NZ_JCAUBA010000012.1, read on the forward strand.
CCGCACAGATGAAGGAACGCCTTCTCTGCTACCTCATCCACATCGGGCTCGACCATATCGCCTACAGCGCTTTTAGGGAACGAACAGAGGATATGAGACGAAACGCTGATCAATTGTTGACTTACATCTGACAGATGTAACCGCAACAGCAGGCTATGGTGAATAATGCAATTATGGATAGTTTGGGAATAAATGGGTGGGGTAACAAGATGGAAATCATACAGACAACCGATCATGAAATCATTAGTCTCTTAAATAAAGAGATACATGATTTGCATGTAACTCTATATCCGGATCACTTTAAAGAGTATAACTATGAAATCATGAATGACTTTTTCAATCAGATCATGAATAAACCAGAACATATATTTCTCTTGTTGACAGAAGAAGATAAATGCCTGGGTTACTCTTGGATTGAGATAAGACAATACTTAAGTAATCCATTCATAAAGCCGTATAAATCCGTATTTGTGCATCATATTTCAATTGTTAAAGAGGCTCAAAATAAAGGCTTAGGGAAAGGGCTTATGAATAAAATTTATGAAATTGCAAAAGAACAGGGCATTGAAAAAATAGAACTCGATTATTGGACAGATAATGAAATTGCCAAACAATTTTATGAAAAGAATGGATTTATAAAGTATAGAGAATTTGTATATAAAGATCTAATCTAATGAGAGTAAACTATTAACCTGGCCCAGGATCACGGAATAAGAAACCAGGACGAGGCTGCCGGCATGGATCGGTAGCCTTATCCTATTCCATTTTACACTCAGCAAGTTGATTTTAATGATGTAACTCTACAAGGATTTAAGAGTAAACAAGAGGCTGAACACTGGCAAGGGCGTGGTTGTGGGATTGCATCCACTAAAATGGTGATTGATGGCTTTCAGATTTATCGTGGTTTTAAACTAAGTGAAGCATATGGAGAATTAGTTAATAAGGGTTTAGAAATGGGAGCATATTGTGATCGAGGATGGATTCATGCAGGCTTAATTAAACTGGCTAAAGATTATTCGATATCTGGTCAGACATTTAGACGTAGCACTGTAATTGATGTTCTATCAGAAATAGAAAGGGATAGACCCTGTATAACATCGGTTACTGTCGGTTTTAATGGCGGGAAAATTAATAGTAAAGGTGAAGTTATTCCAACGGGCGGTCATTTGATAGTTGTTACTGGGGCAGTTAAAGAAAATGGAAAGTTACAAGGAGTTGTTGTAAATCATCCATCATCTGATTCTAAGCTCAATTTGGAAAATCATTTTGTTAATATTGAAGATTTTATACGATCCTTTTCTGGTGCATTTATGTCATTTTGGATTAATAAATAGAACTCCGATGAAGATTTATTGCTCCAATGGGTAAATGATTTAGAAATCAAAAAGAATAATTTCATGAACCAAGATGTTGCTCTTAAGCAATTTTATGAAGTCAACTGAAGCGAAACGGAATAAATCGTAACAAAGCAAAGAAGATGACCGATCTGGCTGCGCTATCGGGACACGTTACTTCAAAAGGGATCAGCTTACTGCCAGGCAGCTAGCTGATCCCTTTTGTTCGCTAAGCTAACGGGCAGGATTCTCAAAATTGCCTTTTCTAAACTGATGTATATCCGAAGTACGAAGGCTTCCCAAAAAATGATTAACGAATCATGTCACAGATCCACAACATTCTCCATCTTAGTTTATGAATGAATAAACAGCGAAGGAAGGTATGTTGCATGAAACAGTTTGATGTGGCAATCATTGGTGGAGGCATTACGGGTTTGGTGGCATCGATTGAGTTGGCTCAGGCAGGTAAGTCCGTTGTCCTTTTCGAGAAGTCCAGCCAGCTTGGCGGTCGGGCAATATCTGTCAAGAGAAACGGGGCTATCTTCGATCTTGGCTCGCATGCAATAATCAAGGGAGGGGCATTGCATGAAATCTTTCAAGATTTAGGTATAAGAATGGAAGGAGGATCTCCCGGGACTAACGTATCCTTTCTATGGAACAATAAGGTATCCCATATGTATAATTTTTTGTTCTCTCGAAAACTGAGCTGGTCAGGTAAGATGGAGTTTATAAAGTTTTTTAAAACGTTGACAAAATTCGATGCCGATTCAGTGCCGGCGATCAGTCTGTGGAGTTGGGTTGAACAAAAATTTAGCGATCCGATGACTCGTCATATCATTTATGCAATGTTAAGGACAAATTCGTACGCACAAGCCATAGATCACCAATTGGCTGGCCCCGCTCTACGTTCTATAGCACGCACGACCAAAAAGAATAGCATTGTCTATATTCAAGATGGCTGGCAAACTTTAGTTGATCAGCTTTACGAAAAAGCAGTTCGGTCAGGCGTCTCCATTTGCAGAACGATTCCGGGTTGACAAAGAACGATCTCCACGAATAAGATCAAACTACCGATAGATGTATAGGATGCTAATAGTATTAGGAGGGAGTTTCGTGCATACGCCCCAATCTATTATCGAATTTTTCGCTTATCGAATGGCGGAGCGCATCGTGCGATTTTTGCACTCGCATCCTGAGTACGAGTTGATCTACATTCACAGCGGCTGGTGCAACTATTTTGTCGGAGTTCACAGTTTTACGTTGACGGAAGGCGATCTAATCATCATGAACGGGTTAAGCCTGCATGGGCCGATGATGAAGGATAGCTGTATCCGAACCGACATACGCTTTAGCGAAGCGGATGTGAAGCCTCTTACAACACTTCCGGATTCCGTCGATGTATTGAAACCGTTCAGGGATTTCCAATATTATCGATGGCATCTTGAACAGAGCCAACGACAGGAGATCGAACTGCTTCTGTTGAATATTAGACGCTTCTATTACGTTGGTTCTCCCGATTTAACCTCCTATAACCGTTTGCGAGCTGTATTCCTGGAGCTCTTGTTGTTTGTTTACGATTGCAGTCTGACACCGATGGAGGAAAAGGGAAGCGTTCCTGTTCATAAAGAAATGCACGTCAGGAAGACGGTTACGTATATTGAAGAGCATTATATGAATGACTTGACGCTGGATGAGCTGGCGGAAGGGGTGCATCTGAGCAAATTTTATTTGACCAGAATTTTCAAGGAACTGACAAGCTTGACCGTTTTTGAGTATATCAATAAGCAGAGGATCAAGGAAGCCAAGCTGCTGTTCATGTCGGACAGAAATCTAACGGTTACGGAAGTTTGCTACAAAGTCGGGTTTAACCATCCTCCCAATTTTTCAACGGCGTTCAAACGGCTGGTTGGCGTAACACCGGAACAGTTTCGCAAATACTAGGAAAGCCAAAACTCGGATAGCGGTTGTCGTGAGCCCCACTAAGGTGGAGAGCACGGCAGCCGCTTTCGCATGTTCCGGAGTATCTCACATTCCTATTCGTTCGAGCAAGTCAATCTGGAATAACAAATGACAGGCAAACACGGCAATATACAAGAAGCAACCATTCCGGTTTGATGTTAACTTTGATGTTGTAAGCGCATTCCATTATTCTGTAAGGGCTTTTTTAGATGAAAGCAGGAAGAAGAGCACTTGTGAACGAAATGGCGTCGTTCGGAGCGACAGGGATATGCCGATCCGAAAACAGGAAAGGTTGCTATCTCTACGGATCAATGGAAGCGCTATTTTGAGACGATCGTGCCTTTGTTTACGGTTCCAGGCTATGACCCTACGAAGGAAATGATGGCAAGCGGCGAACAACTCAAATTGTTCGAGCAAGGGACTGCCGCCATGCTGATTGCCACCAACGCCTATGGCACGTTCAATCTTCCGAAATTGAATCTCAATTGGGACGTAGTAAGCCTTCCGGAAATGAGCGATCTTCGAGGAGTTGGATCACAGCCGGCGCCAGCTATGGATTCCAATCTGAAGAGAATCGCTGAAGGGCAGCTTTTAACGGCTTTCACTTCTGTCGTTACAAGTGAAAAAGATGTGAATACCGCGCTGCGAGAGGCGGAGGAAGCAACTAATCAAGCTTACCAGCAATTTTTGTCTCAAAAATCCAAATAAGGAGGAGAGGTTACATGGAAAACCAAACGCGTATCAGCAGAAGAAAGCTTCTGGCCGCAATTGGAATCGCAGGCACGGTCGTTGCAGTCAAGGGGGTGCTAAATGCCGCCCCTGTTTTAGGCATGGAAGAAACGGTCACGAATCGCGTGTACAACGAAGAGGACAGACTGAAACCCCGGCCGTTTGCCGAGCTGGACTGGCGTCATGTTAAGAGACTGGGGCTGAAGGGAGACGGGGCGGCCGACGATGCGCCGGCACTGCGAGGGTTTTTGCAGCTTGTTTCCCTGGAAGAGGCGACTCTTTACGTACCGAAAGGCATGTATCGGATCGCAAGCGATCTTGCTGTACCGTCGAATGTTCACTTCGTGATGGACAGAGGAGCGAAGTGGGCTCCGGATGCCGGAATTACGCTCACCTTTCATGGTTCGATCACGGCAGGCTCTTATCACATTTTTGCGGGGCAAGGCACCGTTTTGCAAAAATATCGATAAGGCAAACATTAGAAAGGGATGAGAATAAAATGATCTTTGATGTGATGCAATATGGAGCGGTTGGCGACGGAGTAACGGACGACACGGCTACTATTCAGAATGCGATCAATTCGGCTATCGCCGCCGGGGGCGGTATCGTCTATTTCCCGCCGGGAATGACGTATATGGTCTCGATGTTGAACATCCAGCACGGCTTAACCATCGACGGATATGGGGCAACAATCAAACGGCTCCCCAATCAAACCAAATGGACACGGACGTTTACGACTTACTACGGCACGTACCAGGGCTACAGAGGTCCGGAGGATTCGGCTCCTCTAATCATCAGGGGACTCACGCTCGACGGGAACCGGGCAAATCAGGGAAGCTACACCAATTACGAATTGGAGCAAGCGCATCTGGTGTTTCTGAGCGGACATCCTGCGGAAAAGGGAAAGCTGCGCGTCATTATCGAAGATTGTCTCTTCAAAGAATGCGTGGCGGATGCGGTCAGCGTCTGGAAAAATACGTCGGTGAAAATATCCAACTGTACGTCAGAAAACTGCTTTCGCGGCTCTGTGGTCGTTACAGGTGGGTATTCGGATGTCCAGGTGACGAATTTGAAAGCATACGGCGATGTGCACCCAACCGGTATCGACATCGAGGTAGACAGCGTCGGCTACGGATCATCGATGCGGACCGAGATCACGATGGACAATATTTATTTGGCTGGCGATTTCGATATCGCGATTAGAGGCGGCTCAACGTTTATTGGCTCGAAAATCATATGCAACAGCCCGCCGTTTAATTTGTATGCACTCGATTCCATGGTGAAAATATCCGATTCCGTCTTTCATGTCGGCGTCAGAACCGGTACAGCCAACCGGTTGTTTGCTCCGCATGATGTTACGTTTGAAAATTGCACGTTCTACGCGGACGATGCTTCTTCGGACCCTAGCGGGACGTGGGTGGCAGGAGACCACGAAATCGCCTGCATGAATGTTTATCCATACGGCCGTACGAACCAAACGTTAAAATTGCTCAACTGCGACTTTAAAGCGGCTGCCAGTGTGGTTCCAACCGATACGTTGTTCGCCGTTTATATGGAAGCCGATCTGCTTCAATCAAACAACCGGATTATTATGGACGGCTGTTCAGTGTCGAGCGTTTTCGATTTTGGTGTGCATATGAAGCAGGGCGGCAATATTACCGTCAAGAACTCAAGACTGGAAGCCAATACGAGCTTTAATCTCGGGCTTTCCGGGTATGGCTACGACTTCAATGTTGTGCTGGACGGGATTGAGGCGATAAATCCTGCGACTTTGCTCCAAATAGTGAGCAGCCTGCCCACCAGCAAATTGACCACGTCGAATGTAATGATAGATGAATCGTATAATGTGCTGAAGACGACATACGGGCTGAAAAACAACGTTTATGCCGGAGGACGAACGATACTGGGGAACAGTACGCCTATTGGACGCTCGGTTCCAGGGCTCTTGAACGACGTGTTTCGCCTGAAAAATCCGGTTCCCGGACAGCCATTTGAATGGATTTGTACGGACACGCATCATTTGGCTGCTACATGGAAGGTGAAAACAACGATCGGAGCATAATGATGATTGGTCGTATGTAAAGTATGAATTTGAAAATCAGTACGATGGAGGAAATATTATGCCAAAGGCATTTGTTAAAGGATTGTCACGATTTCTGTGCTTAGTGATATTTGTGGCTTGTTTACCGCAAATGGCATTCGCTGCAACAGCGATCGAAGAAGAAAGTGCAATATTCCTGGAGAATGAATATCTAAAACTTAAGATTGTTTCCCATGGCAAAGAGGGTGGGGTAAACAAGGGCGGAGTTATTTCAAGTCTTATCTATAAGCCTACCGGGCTTGACTTAACCGGTATGGTAAATGCGGACCGAGGAGGGTTGTTAAGGGAACGGATACCGCCGATTTCAGATTTATGGGCTGAGTTGACGTACGAAGCGGAAATAGTTGTAAATACTGAGGATAAGGTTACCGCTTTGGTTAAATCGATACCCTCCGAAAAAAGTAAAGGGGTAGAGACAAAGAAATACATCACGCTACGCAAAGGGAGCTCTTCAATAGAGACGAAGTGGGAAATTACTAATAATGGGAGTAAAAATTTCTCTATCACGCCGTGGCTTTGGAATAACGTGATCCCAGGTAAAACAGACGCAGCAAATTATTATTTCCCAACGAATAAGGAAGGCTTATTTAAAAATGCTCCGAGTTTATCTAAGCCGCCCACTCGTAATTGGCTTGGAGCAATAGACGAAAAAAATGGCATAAGTATTTCTTTTATTGCGGATTACAGTAAACTTGCCATGAATTACACGTGGTTGGGTCGTTCTGCCGGATATACGACGCAAGAATGGCTGTATACGACAATTGACTTGGCACCCGGTGAAAGTTGGGATACCACCTTTTATACGAATGTAGTGCCTTTGCAAAAAGAAAATGACCTTGCCTATGCATCGCCGGAAGTTACCGTTGGTATAAAGAAGTGGAAGGAATTGGAGGTAGGGAAAGAAAACACCCTTGACATTGCATTAAGTTCAGTTGAGGCTATAGGCGATGCGGAAATTGGGGTCGAAATAACAGGTCCTGACGGTTATACATTTACCGCGCCTGATAAATTTAACGTGAACCTCAGTAATGAAACCCCGGCTACGATTAATTGGACTTGGACGCCTCCTCAAGATGGGGTTTATCTACTGAAAGCCGGTCTATATAAAGGCGGAATAAAACAACCGTTAGGTCAATCCCTGCAAAATCCATCCCCCGATATTGAAATTCCATTGGTCGTAGGTACATACGCTGAGGATACGATTTTATTCCCTGCATGGCCTCGAAATAGCAGTGGAGGCGGGGAGTCCGAACAAAGGAAAATTTCCGGCGCTATCTTATCGAAAGAAACAGATATGGTTGTTTGGAGTGTACCCAGTTTAGAGAAAATATTTTTGGACGATATCGTGGATTTGGAAAATAGCCCGGTTATAGAACATGTAACGGTTGATTTGGCCAAGAGGGAACGAGAAGCCGTGCAGGTCGTGCTTTCTCCTGAGAAAGGTAAAGATTTTAACGGTTCCTATGTTACTTTTGGTGAATTTAAGAATGAAAAGGGGACTCTTTTACCTGAAGGAAGTCTAACTTATAATCCTGTAGGATATGTTCGCACAGAATTAGGTTCTCGTTTTGACCCTACAATACGTACAGGTTATTGGCCTGATCCCTTATTGGAGACCAAAAATTTTGATGTAAAAGGCGGACAGAATACGCCAATTTGGATTACGGTTTATGCTGCCCCCTATGTTGAAGAAGGTATTTACGAAGGCAATTTGACAATAAAGACTGACGCAGAGACAATCGTTACCCTGCCCATGAGCATCAAGGTGTGGTCTTTCTCGCTGCCTGAAACGCCTAAGCTTAAAACAGCTTTGGATATTAGAAATATACCTGTTGAGCAGATTGATTCATATATAGACAATTTCCTCGAACATAGGATTACTCCCAGAGTAGCATTGCGTTACCCTTCAGTTGCAAGCTTGAAACAGGATACTAATTTTGTTCAGTTCGATGCTAAAATGGGGAGTTTATTAAAAAAAGGCTTGAATACTATTAGTGTTGGCAGAGATCTATACACCGATCCGGAATTAGCCAAAAAGTTTGTTGAACACCTAAAGGCAAAGGGCTGGCTGGATATGGCCTATGTTTATTTGACGGATGAACCTACGGAAGAGACATTTCCCGCAGTGAAAGAGCTGGCAGCCAAATGGAAAGCTGTTGTGCCGGAATTGAAAATAATGATTACCACTTATCCAAAGGAAAAGCTGGTAGGTTCGGTAGACTTATGGACTGTTCCTGGAATGAATGATGACCCTGAAGAGGCAAAAAAGGCTTTGGAACGAGGCGAAGAGCTGTGGTGGTATCATACAGACCCTCTGCATCCGCAGGCTAATTTTTTAATCGATATGCCTGCAGTAGATGCGAGAGCGGCATTTTGGCAAAGTTGGCAAGGATTTTTAAATAAAGGCTATACAGGGTTTCTTTATGCGTGGTCTACGTGGGCTGGTAAGGAAGATCCCTGGAAAGTAACGGGTCCCTTCTTTTATAGAAATGGGCTCGAATCCCAGATTTACCCGAGTCCTAACGGTCCGGTAAATTCGATTCGCTGGGAAGTGATGAGGGATGGTGTAGAAGACTATGATTATTGTTCTCTGCTCTGGGATTTGTTGCAGAGGGTAGAGAAAGAAATGCCGGGAAAGGTAAAGAAAAAGGAAGTTGTAAAGGCAAAAAACCTTCTTGAATTTCCTGTCCCGTTAACCGATTACGTAGGGAAACAAAACATCGTTGAGGAAACGGAGAAGTGGAGAAAAGAGGTTGCGGAGTCTATCATTTCTATAACCGCTTTGTTGGAGACGGACACATACACGGCTATCTTCAACAGTAACGGAGGCAGTGAGGTCGATGATATCGATGTTCCTTCGAGCGGCAGCACAATCACAGCTCCGGCAGCGCCAACAAAAGAAGGGTATATATTTGAAGGTTGGTACAAGGAAGTTGGGTTGGAAAATAAATGGAATTTTGAAGCGGACATGGTGACTTCTGATATAACGTTGTATGCAAAGTGGATGGAAGGAGAAGCTCCTGGCGGTTCCACCATCCGTGCAAGCTATGACGGAAACAATATCGTTAGCGGTACCGTGGTTCTCGCCGGCAAAGAGCTGGTCATCACCGTTGTGGGGAAAGGCTCCGACTCCTATACCTACGCATGGAGCGGTGCGGGTACAAGCGGTCAAACTACGGATTCCATCACAATCAATCCCCTTGACCGCAAGGTGGATGCAACTGTTATGGTAACTGGTTTGAAACCTGAACCAACACCAACACCAACACCAACACCAACACCAACACCAACACCAACACCAACACCAACACCAACACCAACACCAACACCAACACCAACACCAACACCAACACCAACACCAACGCCAACACCAACACCAACACCAACGCCAAACCCGGTGTCTGAAACGAAGGTTGAGGAAGGTCAGGTAACTACAAAGATACCCGTAAAGGTCACAACAGACACAAACGGAAGGGCTGTTGCAGCTATATCCGAAACCCAGCTGGCTGATGCCATCGCAAAGGCAATAGCAGAAGCGGCAAAGCAGGGTGATCATACAGTAACAGCCATCAGAATTGAAGTAAGTGCGACTGCAGACAGCAAGGCAGCAGGTATTAGTTTACCGGCGGAAGCTTTGAAAAAATTCGTAGAAAGTAAAGCAGATACATTAATCATCTCCACATCCTTCGGAATCATGACCTTTGACAAAAAAGCCGTAGAAGGCATTTTCGCACAGGCAGCAGGTATTATTACAATCACAGCGGCAAAGGTCGAAGCATCAGAATTGACGGATGAAATCAGGGAGAAGGTCGGGGACAGACCTGTTGTGAGCTTTGATGTTACCGACAAGGAAAAGGAGATATCACAGCTTGGTGGTAAAGCGGAATTCACTATTCCGTATGTACTCAAAGCGGGTGAAAATCCAAATGCAATTGTAGCTTACAATATCAATGCGGTACGAAAATCAGAGGTTGTAACCAATTGCAAATATGATTCGACAGCCGGAACACTGACATTCAAGACAGTGGATGCCTCAAAGTTTGCAGTAGTATACAACAAGCTTGACTTTGCGGATGTAACAAAGAATGCGTACTACAACGATGCAGTTACGTTTGCTGCTGCAAGAGGAATCACCCTTGGAACAGGCAACGGGAACTTTGGTTCGAACGACAATGTAACCAGAGCACAAGCATTAGTCATGATCATGAGGGCATTTGGCATCAGTCCTAACACAAACGCTGATAACAATTTCAGTGATGCAGGGAATACCTATTACACAGGATACCTTGGGGCGGCAAAGAGGCAGGGAATATCTGTAGGCGTTGGCGATAACAGGTTTGCACCCGACAAAGAGGTGACAAGACAGGAATTGTTCGTATTGGTATACAATACGCTCAAGAGCATGAATGAATTGCCAATCGCTACTACAGCCAAAGACTTGGCGGACTTCAAGGATGCAGGTAATGTTGCCGATTATGCCAATAAAGCTGTTGAATTATTTGTAAAAACCGGAATCATCCTGGGGAGCAACGACACTATCATGCCGGACGATTCGGCAAGCAGGGCGCAGTTTGTGCAGATTCTTTATAACATTATGACTAAGTGATGCTTTTCGGTAAAAGTAGGGCGGGGCGCTGCTCCGCCGACAATGGAGGTAATGAACATATGAAACGAAAACTAACATGGCATATATGGGCGCTGGCACTGTCTATATTTTTGGTGTTGGGCGTGATGCCGGTTTCAGCGGCGGTAAATACGGTTGGACCGCTGGCGGGCGAGTCTCTAGCGACGGCATCTGGCTCTGCAACGGAGAACGATTGGTCTTGGATGACTGTGAACGGTACAAAAAACAACACCACTGTGATCTATTTTGCGGGCAGCGAGTGGTATGTGGTTGGATATAACGGCAGCGGTGTTGCGACTGCTCCCGATGCAATAACGCTTTTTTCAGTCAATGGATTTGGGGAAAACGCTAAATTTAATAATTCGACCGCCGGTGTGCAGAACCAATATATGACCAGCAATTTGAGGACGGAGTTAACAACAAGGACTCGATTCACCGCAATTGATGAACGGGAGAGGTCGGTGATGGCTAGTCGTTTATTGGATGGGCTGGCAGGTACACAGCCCACTGATCAATTATGGGCGTTGAGCACGGATGAAGCCAACTCTTTGAACACTGATTTACGAAAAGACAACACCGGTTGGGGGCTCCGGTCGGCGGGCGCCAACAATTACAGTACGATGATTGTCAACAAATTGAATCAAATTACCTCTACCTTTGTGACTTCCGCATTTGCGGTTCGCCCTGCTTTCCATTTGAATCTGGCGTCCGTCCTCTTCACATCTGCCGCTGAAGGTGGTAAACCAGCAACCGCAGGGCAGGAGCTGTCGGTTGCGGCTGCATCGGTTGGTAAGGCTAAATTGACGATGGTGGATCGTAATACAGACAATCTGAGCCTTACAGTGACACAGGAGGTCTACAATGGAATCGAGAGGAATACCTATGCCCCCGGTAATACAGTGGAAATTGCCTACAGCGATGCAAAAACCGCCGCAAACAAATATGTTTCTTGTGTGATTATGGACAGCAACGGCAGGATTACCCATTACGGTAAGTTGTCCGACCAAGCAAGCGGCACAGCCGCGTTTACTGTACCCGCCCTTGCGGACGGCAGTTACACCATCAAGCTGTTCAATGAGGAGTATAACGGCGATAAGAAAACGGACTATGCCAGTGAACCTGTCGAAATGATCATGAACGTAGAAAAGCCTATAGAAACAAGCTTCAACGTAACCTTGCCTACCGGTACGGGATACACGGCCGCTGTACAGAGCGGCAGCAGCAGTCCGGTGGACCGAGACGGCAGCTACAGCTTCAAGGTGGAGCTGGCTCCGGAATACAACCAGTCCGTTATTACTGTAAAAGCAAACAACAAGACCCTTACACTTGATGGCAACGGAGTGTTTACCATCAGCAATATTACGGAACACCAGATCGTCACAGTGACAGGCGTTAAGCAGAACACCACCGTCACGGCCACTGCCAAACTGAATATCCAAAAAGATGATGCAGGTTGGAGCGGTCATGGAAAGAGCTTCACGCTGAAACTGAGTACAGACGAAACGATAACAGCAAGAATGACCGGCACAGACGGAACGGTAAAGGCATCTGTCCCTAAAGGTACATGGAAGATATATGAAGGTTCAGCCTACACCGGCACGACAATCACAGTTGACAACACAGGCGGGACAGCGACGCTGAACTACTATACCGTCAAGTTCTCTGTTATTGATGCGGACAAATCAAAGTAAGGAAAAAAACTGAGGTTACTATTCCTAGCCGATTTGACCGGTCGATAGCCGGAATCGGCTAGGAATTAGGGCAAGTGAACCAGCTCGCCGAGCAAGCCTTGCTTCACCATTGTCGGTGAGAATTACGCCGTCATTTTACGAGAGCGGCAACACTATTCGTCCACATGTGTGTGCTGTTTGCGGTAGTCTGTTGCGCTCAAACCGGTTGTTTCTTTGAAGACACGGATAAACGAGCGCAAGGAGGAGAAGCCGACTTCGTAGGCAATTTCCACCACCGACATATCTGTGGCGCTGAGCAGGCCGGCTGCGCGGCGTACGCGCAACTGGTGCAAATATTCTAGAAAGTTTTTGCCAACGAGACGTTTGAACGCGTGGCGAAACGCATTCACACTGACGTCGAAATGCTGTGTAACGACTTCCAACGACAACTGTTCCTCCAGGAAATGCGTATTGACGTATTTGACATAATCCCATTCAGTCGGCTGCGCGGGAGAATGCTGCTCCATCGAGGTGAAGCCGGGATGGTGGCGAAAGTACAAGTAGATCGCTTCCAACAGTTTGAGACGCATAAACCCCTGCTTGCCCATCGGCTCGAGATCGGCGTTGTACTCGTTGTTCAATGCAGTCAACGCAGCGGCAATCGTTTCATAGGCGGCGGGTGCCAGCTCATAAAACGGAGTCATGTTGTCCGACAACTGGACAATCCATCTGCTGACTTCAGCGAAATCAGACTGGAACAGCAGCTGCATATCGAACATGACGCTAAACTTATGCAGACCGGGTTGGTTCTCATCGAATTCCAGCGCGTGCACATGATACGGGAGTAGCAAACAGATGCTGCCCGGCTGCAGGGGGTGCTTGACCCCATTGATGATCTCGGTTCCATGTCCGCAGGTAATCAGCGAAATTTCAACAAATTCATGATGAGTGTTTGGGTAGCCTATGGAGTTACGATAGTGCCGGATAAATAACGGCAGTTCGCCCTTGCGAAAAGTGTTCAGGCGCAAGTTGTCCAGAAAAACCGGAAACGTGGTCATACACATTCCTCCGCATCTTCCGATGAGATAATCCTTTGACCATATTGTATCAGGATAACGGAGCGAGCTTCAAGGCGTTGCCCGAGTATATTTTCGCAAGAACGTCGTCCGGCAGATTAAGCGACCCCAGCACTTCCTGGTGAACGTTATCGAAATAGTCGCGGCCGTACAAAATGCGGTCTTGGAATTCGAGTATAAACTCTCTAGCGAATTCCGGATCGCGGCTGAATGCTTTCGCTCCCGAGCCTGCGGATATATCGCAATACAGGTTCGGGTATTTGCGCAGCATTTCGCCAACTTTGCCGCCCGACTGGACTTTTCCTGTCGGATAGGCGACTTTGTCGTACTTGTCGTCGCCGGATATATGGGCCCAGAAACCGGGAGCATGACCGAGGAAATACGTGTCCGGACAAGCCTTGACAACACGCTCGAAGGCGTCGATGCCGCCGCCGTACCACCAGTTCGGGCGAGGATACGTCGAACCTGTAGCGAACTCGTAGTCGATATGTACCGTAACCGGCAGCCCTTTCTCCCCGCAGAAACGGAATAGCCGGATCGCGTCCGGATTGTCGTACATCATGCGCAGCTTGATCTCGCCATACACGCGGACGCCGTACAGCCGGATCGCATGATCGAGTTTGTCGATCGCATCAGGACGGCGCGGATCGGGCGCGTAGCCCAAAATGAATTTGTCCGGATACCGCTCCGCATACCGGACGCAGCGGCGGAACGATATCGGGCCGTCCGGCAGCGATGCGTCGGGGACGAGTTTTTTGTACGCTGGGCTGTATTCGTCATCCGGGCATTCCCAGCTAAGCAGCCAGGTTTTGTCGATGTTGTATTGCTTCATGTTGTCCAAATACTGTTCGATATTGTACCCATACCAGTCCGGATGATTATGGCAGTCGATAATCATGGAGCTAATCCACCGCCAATCCGGCGTCGGCCAGCAGCTTCAAGAGCTCGCTGCGCGCCTCGGCGATGCGGCGATCTTGCTCGTCGGCCGGCAGCGTGCCGGCGACGAGCTCGACGACGACCGGGCCGGCGAACCCGTTCGCGCCCAGAGTGCGGAAAATCGCGGCAAAATCGACGTTTCCCTTGCCCGGGATCGGGAAGTCGACGTTTCCACGCGCGCCGCGATGATCTTTGGCGACGATCGACACGGTCTGATCCGCAATCGCCAAAAAGTCTTCAGCCGAGTTAATGCCCTCGTAATAGCTCACATTGCCCGGATCGTAAGACACGCGAACCGCAGGCGAACTGATCGACGCTAGCGTACGCCTCAGCACGTCGGCCGTGGCCGTGTTGCCAGTATGCGGCTTCAGCGTTACGGTTACGCCTGCACGCTCCGCTTCAGCGCCCACTAGCCGCAGCTGCGCCGCAAATTCCTCGTCGTCGGCCCTACGCTTTTCCTCGTTATGCAGTTCATCCGGAAATTGGTGATAGCCCCATGTGCCGAGGCTGATTACCTCGTTCGCACCGACCAGCCGCGCGAACGCGAACAGGCGTGCCGCGCGTTCGATCGGCTGCCCTGGAGCGATCCAGGACGTGCCGACGAGCATCGCCGCTTTCAGCCCGAACCGCTCCAACTGACGGACGATCGCCTCGGCTTCCGCTTCGTCTCCACGCTCCGGCACTAGCTTGCCTTCATGCGGCAGGCCGAAGGCTACGTAGCGGTAGCCCGCGCCGGCTATCCCTTGCAGCGCGCGCTCGAAGGAGTATTCTTTGTAAGGCCATGTCATGCAAGCGAGCTTGATCATACCTCTACCTTCACGCCTTCGGCCGCATAAGCCGCCCAGATCGTCCGATGCGATTGCAACGCGTTCTGGCCGCTCGTCAGCGGCTCGCGGTCTTCGGCGATGCTCGCGAGGAAATGCTCGATCTCGTATTTTACGTTGCCGGACTTCGTCGGATTCGCTTCTCCCTTATACACAATCTCCGTACCTTTTCCCGTCACCGCCGTAATCTGCAGACAATCCCGTGAAATCGCCAGCAGCCCCTCGGTCGTATGGATATGGAACAGTGCGGGCGGCGCGGCATGGCGGATTCCCCAACTGCAGCTTACATGGCCGAGCGTTCCGTTCTCGAACAAAATCGTCGCATGCGACGTTCCTTCGCCCTCCATCCACTCTGTCCCTGCGTGCGTGCCAAGCGAGGTAACCCGATCCGGCTTGCCGAAAAACCAAAGCATCAGATCGACGTAATGGCAGCCGTGGCTAAACAGAACACCGCCGCCCAGCGTGTCTTTCCGCGAAAACCAGCTGCCTGGGCTCGGTGGCAAATACGCTTCGATCCAGCAATTCGCATTGATCGGCTTGCCGTATGCTCCACTGTCCAGCACTTCCTTCAGACGGACGATCCCCGGCACATAGCGCATGACATAGGCGACCATCAGCTTCACATTGTTCTCCTCGGCGGCACGAATAAGCTGGAGGCATTCCTCCTCCGAGTTCGCGAGCGGCTTTTCGACAAGCACATGCTTGCCTGCCGCAATCGCTTGCATCGCTTGCGGCGCATGAAGATGATGGGGCGTACACAAGCTCACCGCATCAATGTCATCGATGATCGTCGTCCAATCCGTCGTATACCCGCAGCCAAGCTCCGAGGCAATCGCTTTCGCCTTCGCTTCGTCAAGATCGACAACCCAGCGCAAATCCGCCTGCTCCGACTCGTGAAATGCATGAGCATGCCCTGATCCCATTCTTAACCCGACAACCGCTGTTCGTATTTTCTTCGTCATTTGTATTTCCTCCTCCTGTTTGGGTGTGGTGCGCACCTGACCTCATCATAGCCGGAAACGGTTCAAACCACTCAACCTTCGATAATAAGATAGAAAGTGTTTACGCTCGTACTTTCCCATTTTAGAAGATGACGGTCGTCCCTATCTATGAAATGTGAATCACAAAGTTGTATATTCGGCTCATCTGCTACATCTGTTTCGTCTGTCTGAATCGTTTGGGAGTCATATGCATTCTGTTTTTGAAAAAAGACTGAAAGTGGGATTGATCGCTAAAGCCGAGAGATTCGGCAATCCAACCGATATTCAGATCCGAGTAGAGCAGCCATTCACAAGCTTTTTGCAGCCGAATGCGGCGGTAACATTCCATAACGCTGCATCCTAGTTGCTGTTGGGTGAGTCGTTGAACTTGCGCGCGGCTGTACGACATCCGATCGGCGATTTCCTGCAGCGTCAAAGGCGTGGCAAGGTGATTTTCCAATAAAGCTCTCAATTGCTGTTGAAAGACGGAAGAATGATCCTTCTGTCTCATGAAAGCCAGGACGATCGCGTCCAGTCGTTGAGCGGCATACAACTGATCCTGAAGGGTGAGCAAATCTCCCATGTCTGCGAATTCCGCAGCCGCTTGCAGCATGTTACATTGATGCCAGATGGAAATGGATTTTGCCTGCTTTCCCAGGAGGGTAACTAATCCTCGCTCGTCTTGCTGAGTTCGGAAGTTGATCGCCATTTGGCTAAAGCCCGTCTCCGTATAAGCACTGCGGGGATGATAAGCCGGGATCAGATACATATCGGACGATTTAAACGTATATTCTTTATTCTGATGAATGACATTGATACTGCCTTTCGTCACTATAAATAATTCGAATTGAGGGTTCAGACTTGGCTCGCTACTCCATCCGGGCTTTCTGTTCCGCAGACTGACTACTTCATACGGCGGCAGCAAGTTGATCAGAAATAAATCGTTCACGTTCATTTTGCTCTCCCTGGCTGCGGTCGGTGCTCTGCTTATGGCTTTATCAAAGAGACAGCAAATCAATTACTTCCGATGTTGGCTTTAACTTTAGATTTACATCCAAGTTAGTATAATGCGGCAAATCAACAAGAGTCCCGGCAGCATTCCTCGTCTCAAACTGCATGTTTGTTGTTCCTTTTCTAGTTACTACGTTGTACACATTTGTATCAGAGTTTTCTTGTTGTATCGAGAACTGCATGGAGTATAAGTTACGTATTTCAGATGTAGAAAAGGCATCAAACTTATAAACACCTGTTGATGGTTTAGAGAAAGCAAAAGGTCTACCAAACAGTTCTGTAGTTGTTATGGCAAGCGCTGAGCCAGACACGTAGTATTTAGCAACAGCATCCAGAGGGAAGCTCACATCCGTTCTGTTAAAAGTGCCAAGTATGGAGTCCATATAGAAAACCTTCACATTACTTGCATCAGCTGTCACAGGCAAAGTTAGTGAACCTGTTGAATTTACACCATCTAATAACATCATTAGGTTAGATGTAGTAGCATTATGATATTCAAGTAGTTTATTTGCGACAGGCTTCAACCCCTTTAACTTCATACACGTTGGTGATCCAGTTGAAAAAATAAAGGTGTTTATAGTATTTAACTCAGAATAGTCCTCATGTTCGATACAAATTGATCGTAATCTAGGATAATTTCCAACATTCAAGAATTGTCGGTACATGTAAATGATACCGTTTGTAATATACTTGTTATTGTAGAATCGATACTGACCCTTATCGTTGTACGTGTAATTCTGAAGTACAAACATAACCGTTCGCCCGTTGATATTGAACACGTTGTCGTGAATTTTTGCAGAATGACACGCAATACGTAATGTTCCATTAGACAAGCTTTGAGTAACACCTGCGGCGCAAGTTACATGAAACTCGTTGTCATGTACGTGATGATTACCACCCCACATCCACAACGTGATATGCTCTACGGTTGTGATGTCGTGATAAATCTTATTTGCAAAGAACTCAATTACAGTATTCTTGTCACCCACATAGCCTGCTGCGTGCACAGGATTTGAAATATTGACAAAGCCGTAAATTAGATTTGAGTGTACTACTAATTTTTCAACGCCGTAACGAGCACTTTGATCAGACTCAACATGCAATGGAGCGCCTGGAACAGCACTCCCGCTTGTTACAGTTGACATATCCGCACGGTTCTTGCCAATATGATTTAGGTAAATGTTACCAACAACTGCACCAGTCACAGTCAAACCGCCACGACCTGTGTAGTCAAAGAAATTTGTGTGTACATTCACTGCGCACGGGTTTTCATCACTGTTAGTAGTCTGATTGCTGTGCAATGTAAACCCATCGCCGATAAACCCTACAAAACTATTCCCGTACACATCAGCTCGCTTACAACCGTAAACAGTAACACCGAAATTAAATTCTGTTGTTGTGGTGGTAGATTTCTTTATACCTTCGAATGTAATACCGCTAATTTTAATGTAGTCCATATTCTGAATAGCAAAGTTTCCTGAAACTTTGTTTCGACAGTAGACTTTCGCCCCAAATCCTACCCACATCAATGATTTAGACCAATATCCATTGATAAACCACGGAGCGCTGACGTTATAAATGTAATTACCTGCGGACCAATTGAGTTCTCGATTATTATTCAAAGCATAAAGAATCGCGTTTTTTAAACCCGCTGTATCGTCATTTGCAAGTACGGTCTTGTCAGCATCAGCATAGTATGTGTCCGTTGCTTCATCGTAATAATTAGCGTTCCCAACAACACCCTCAAAATCTTTTACATGAATGCAGTCATGAAATAACTTGTCTGTGAGTGATCTGTCAGCAGCATCAGATATCGGTGCCTTGTAGGAAATAGAACTCGCTGAATGCGGATTCCCAGTCACACCAAGACCTGCTGGCCCTTTGCGGCCATATACTTCCCCGGTCACCGATTCTCCGGCCGCAAACGACGTGCCTATCGTTCCTCCGATCACGCTGCCCGCGGCTAAAAATGCCCCAGCCAGACCTAGCGACGACAACATCGCCCTTCTCGTGAGCAACGGCGGGTTGCCACCGGTATCCAAACCCTTATCTTCCAGTATTTCATCCATTTTTCGCCGTTCCATCAAGTATGCTGCCTCCCGCTTCAATTTGATTTTTCAAGTTGGTAATCGCTTTTATACCGGCATGCGATATGTAAGCGATTACAGGCATTATAGACGGTTCTTTTCAGAAAAACTCGCCAAAATCGATCGTTTGATGAGACAGAAAATGTATTTTCGCCGCCGCTAAACGGGCATCGCGTGCAACCTGCGGAACTTCGAGGGATTCATCCGCGCATATTTCGTAAACATGCGGCTGAACTGGACGGGATGCATGTTTAACAGCTTGGCGACGCCGCGCATTAGAATATTATGCTTGCTTATACTGGATAGGTACATGTAATCCAGGTAAGGCTGCATGCTGACATTGTCCCGTTCGGTCAATAGCGGAACGGGTGCCAACTCCCATTCCATTCCGTATACCGTTCCGGTGTGTTGTACGCAGAGCCCAATCCCATCCGCATCGCCAATGTTGGTTCTTCAACGAAAACATTTTTTTGTCTCATCAAATGATCGATTTTGGCGAGTTTTTCCGAAAAGAACCGTCTACAATGGCCGTAATCGCTTAAATTTCAAATACCGGTATAGAAGCGATTACCAACTTGAAAGGTGTTTTTAAACCAAAAAACGAAAGGGTGTCATTCATGCTGAAGAGATTGATTGCGCTCGGAGTGGCGGGACTGCTGCTCATACTCGCCGCCTGCTCCGTATCGGGCACGCCGGATGCTGGCAAAGTGGCTGAGGGGACTCCTGCCCAGCAAGAGAAAAAAGAACCGATCACGCTTTACTTTTACAACGTTGGCAACAACTTCAACGCCGAAGGCTACTTCGAAGAAAAGTTCGGCAAAGCGATCAAGGAGAAATTCCCTCACATTACTCCAGTGCTGATCCCTACCACGAGCGGAGCGCTCGATAAGCTGATCGTGTCGAACCAGCCGATCGACGTCATTTTCGCCTCGTCCGGCCTCGTCTACAACACGGTCTTTCAGAACAACATGCAGTACGATATCGAACCGCTCGTCAAAAAATACAAGACGGATTTAAGCCGCTTCGATCCGCCGACGCTCGAGATGATCCGGCAAATGAGCGGCGGCAAGCTGTACGCGCTGCCGTTCGACAACGCAGCTTCCGTCATTTACTACAACAAAGACTTGTTCGACAAGTTCGGCATCCCCTACCCGAAGGATGGCATGACCTGGGACGAGCTATACAACTTGTCGGTCAGGCTGACGCGCAACGAAGGCGGCGTCCAATATTACGGCTTCACGACTTCGCCGAATCATTACTTTTTGCGCAACCAAATGTCGCTCAACCTCGTCGATCCGCAAACGCTGCAAGTGTCGCTGACGAACGACAACGTCAAAAGCCTCATGAACAACATCGCCCGCTTTTATCAAATTCCCGGCTTCAATCCGGATGCGTTAAAGATGGACGGCCAGACCAAAATGTTTTTCCAGGATCAAGTGTCGGCGATGTGGACGCCGGTGGCCGGTCTGCACGTCGAGAAACAACTGGAACCGCTTAATTGGGATATCGTCTCATACCCGACGATGAACGGTTTCGGACCACAGCCTTATCCGGTCTCCATGTACCTGAGCGTCGGCAGCAAATACAAGGACGACGCGTACCAGGTGATGGACTTCTTGTCCACCGAGGCTTTTCTGACGGAAAAGGCGAAGACGGCGACGTTCATCCCGTCGTTGAACAGCGCTAACATTGCGAAAGTATTCGGCCAGGACTCCCCGCTGTACAAAGGGCGCAATGTCGCCGCGATCCCATTGAAAAATATGGCAAAGGCGTCTCCCCAGAGCAAATATTACTCGGCGGCGACGACGCAGCTTGGCACTAACGCTCTGCGTGGCATCCTGTTCGGGGGCAAGGATATCAACACCGCGCTGCGCGAGGCAGAGGAAGCAGTGAAGAAAACGATCGAGGAGGATAAGAACAAGTAAGCTTCGGAGGCCGATGATCGGCGGAAGCGGTTTGAACGGAAAGCGAAAACAAACATACCGGAATGGTACCCGGAAACGGGCTCCGGCCGGTATGTTTGTTCTTTCGGGCGGAAGGGCTTATTCCTAGCCGATTTGACCGGTCGATAGCCGGAATTGGCTAGGAATTAGGGCAACACCCATGGCAATCGCTTACGAAACTGAACCCAAGCAGAATAAAGACAGGGGAGAGCGAATATGTAACTTGGTCAATTTGGTCAAAACAGGAGATGAAACAGGAAAATGAGTAGCGGTTTGAAAACGGTTAAAATCGGTTTTATCGGGCTTGGCGGACGCGGAAGAGGGCTGCTTGGCAATCTTCTCGACATGGAGGACGTGGAAGTAACCGCCGTCTGCGATTTGTACGAGGAGCGGCTGCAGCTTGCGCTGGGGCAATTCGAGCGCGCGGGTCGGCCGAAAGCGGATGTTTACGCCGACTATAAGGAACTGCTTGCCCGCGAAGACATCGAGGGCGTGATTATCGCGACGACGTGGATTACGCATGCCGAGATTGCGATTGCGGCGATGAAGGCGGGCAAATACGCCGGTATCGAAGTGGGCGGAGCCGCTTCCTTGGAAGAATGCTGGGAGCTCGTCCGCACCTCGGAGCAGACCGGGATGCCGTGCATGCTGCTGGAAAACTGCTGCTACGGCCGCGACGAGCTTGCGGTATTCCATATGGTGAAGCAGGGCTTGCTCGGCGAGCTGATTCACTGCGCATGCGGCTATGAGCATGACTTGCGCGACGAAGTCGTTTTGGGCCTGCAAACGAAGCATAACCGCTACCACAATTATTTGCACCGCAACGGTGAGCTTTATCCGATTCACGGGCTCGGCCCGGTTTCGAAGACGCTCGGCGTCAACCGGGGCAATCGGCTCGTATCGCTGACATCGATGGCGTCCAAAGCCCGCGGGATCAAGCAGTGGGCTGCGGCGCAATTCGGAGAAAATGATCCGCTGGCCAAGACGGAATTCGCCCAAGGCGATATCGTGACGACGATGATCAAATGTGCCGGTGGCGAAACGATCCAGATTACCCACGACACGACGCTGCCGCGTCCGTACTCGAGAGCGGGGCGGGTGCAGGGCACCAAAGGAATCTGGATGGAGGACAATAACTCGATCCATATCGAGGGCAGAAGCCCGGCGCATACGTGGGAGTCGTTCAACGCCTACCGCGAGCAATACGAGCATCCGATTTGGAAAGAATATTTGCAAATGGGCGTTCGCGGCGGGCATGGCGGGATGGACTATTTGGTGCTTCGCGCCTTCCTGGAAAGTGTGATGAATCGGACGCATACGCCGATCGACGTGTACGATACGGCGGTATGGATGGCGATCACCGTATTGTCCGAGGAGTCGATCGCGCTCGGCAGCGCGCCGGTCAGCATCCCGGATTTCACCAAAGGCAAATGGATCAAGCGGGAAGCGGCGCCTGCAAGCCGTTATTCGCTTGATTCGATTGAAAAAGAGATGTTTGCTCTATAGTTTTGCCGCCCTTCGCTTTATGAGCGGAGGGCTTTTTTTGCCACAAGTATATTCTCCGCTGAGCGTTCCACTTCCCGGTAAATGCGCCTGCCGTAAGGACAGCGTAACCGTTTATCCTCAGTCTATCGGAAAGAATATTGTGAAACACCGTAGGCGCTTATCGTTGCGCTTTTTTTTGCCGTTCCATTCCTTCAAGAAAAAAACGTGGAAAAGATTCTAATTTTAAGATACATTTTGTGTCATAATAACCGTAAATCGGAGATGTTAACATGAGATATTGGAAAAAGATGTTGCATATTGCCGCTGTTATCACGGTTTTCGCTATTGCTGCAGCTGCGTAAGGGCGTATGGGAGCTTCATCCGTCACATCATTCTTGATACAAAATGTATCCATTCTTGGCGATGCCGAACGAATTGGATGCCGATTCGCTTACAGGCGGCGAGTTTGCTTCTGCATCTGTTTCCGCTTCAATCGCCGGCTCCGCATTTGCTTCGGCACGGTTAGATGAAGCCCAGCCGCGGCCTTCGGTTAGCGCTTCGAACGAAAGCATGGCAGTGCAGCCCGATGAAAATATTGAGCCTGTCGAAAAGGATGCGAAAAGTTCTGGAATAACAAACACAGGAAGCGCAAGCAGAATTGGTCAGAGATGCATGTTCTGCTTCAACGTACAGGTCTGAAAACATTTGCACATGGAAAAAACCGTACTGCCCTGGATGAAGAACGTCGGAAAGCCGTATGCGGGAAAACTGCACGTACGGTTTGATAAGGAGGGGGTGGGATTCCCAGCCCTTTACTCTACTTAGCGCAATAAAAATTCTAAAATCCCATACTGGGTATTTCCGATTCAAAACCAACTTCAAGTTATGGATAGGACGACTCATTTTTAGATATCAACTGCAATCTTGATTCAGCATAAGGAACTGGTTATAGGATGTAGTTGAAGGATAGCACGATTCGATTGTCCCGAAGCTTGGTGGACCACCTTTCAACTATGGTCGATGCTGATGATCTGACGCAGCAATAGACCAACTCGACAATTGTAGATGGTGAAAAATACGAGATCTCTTAATACCCTATTTCCAATAGCACGACCCTTCATAAACGAGGACGAGAAAAATGAAACTAACGAAACTAATGAATCGCATAGTGGTGCCAGGACTGTTTGCCTTGTATTTGTTTACCTTATTTAGAATCATTTTATTTAAGTACGGCTCGATTGATATGGACTTTCTGTGGTATCGACTGCAGAAAAATCTAGAGAAACCATCGGAAATTTCGATGTGGATGATCTGATCCTGAATACCTCTGGAGGCCTGCTGGGGTACGGTATTTTCTGTATTTTCAGGTTGTATGGCAAGTATGTAGGCGTATTTTTGCGAGCGAGCCAGCCCCCCATGATGCGCAAAAACGCCTCCCAAACCACAGATCAGTTGTCGGGGCGGCGGTTTTGGCCCAAATACATGTTTCCCCAAACATGGAACGCATTTTGCTTGCGGTGCGGAAATTGGTAGTGATATGATGAGGGGAAAAGGCGCCTTTTTGTTTAGGGAGGGTAGGGTTCAGATGAACAAGAATCTAGAGCTTCATGAATACATGGTAGGAAGCAACCCGGGGACAGGTCAGCTGCCATTTTATATCGGAATTCATGAATTTCCCATAACTGTTTTAAACTACCATTCTTTTGTTGAGTTAACTTATATCATAGAGGGAAGCGGTTACCAGAGCATCAATGGCACTCTGCATCGTATGGAGCCGGGCACGATTTCATTTCTGCCTCCTTATCACATTCATCAAACAACGAGCGACAACGGATGTGTGATTCGAAAATATTGTTGCCTGTTCGATATGAACATGTTATTTGGTTCGCCATATGCTTCGGAATGGTCTGAACAATTGTATCAGATCGGCGCCGTATTTCCGTCATCTGTTGCGTTTCGTGGAGAAGAAGCGACTCTGATGGAAGCTCTGTTCGCACGCCTTTTGATGGAATACTGCAATCCGGATCTGCGCGGGCGAAATCACATGATTTGCAGTAAACTGTCCGAGGCATTGCTTCTGTTTCTGAGAGCTGTCGCCGCTGCCGGCGATCAGGAGGCAAAGCCGAGTGAACAGGAGGAAGGGAAACCGTTGTTCTGGTCTGCTCTTCATTATGTCCATGCGCATTATACGGAGCGATTAACGTTGGATATGGTAGCGAAGCATCTTCTTATCAGCGAAACGTATGTAAGTCGGATGTTCAGAGAAAGAACGGGGCGAAGCTTCCTTGAATACGTGCACCAGCTTCGTATAGATAGCGCGGCCAGTATGCTGGTTACGACGGACAGAACGATTATGGATATTGCATTCGATACAGGATTTGAATCTCCCCGTACCTTTTATCGAGTGTTCAAAGAGGTTAGGGGCCAATCGCCAAAAGAATATCGGAATGCCAACTTGTGCAGGTCTGGACTAAGCTAAGTTCAGCCTGTTTTTCATTTTCGTCGCCTGTTAGTGGTAAGGATATGACCTATTGTTATTGGAATTTGTCACGAATATTTTCCTGAACGAAGTTACAATTTGATTAGATCAGAAATTAGCTTTAAAGCTGTAGATGATCCAAATCGGAGCAATGGAACTATCGCACAAGGGAGATGTGTAACATGGACAAATTGGCAATTGACGGGGGTCTTCCAATCAGAACGAAACCGTTTCCGGCATGGCCTATATACGATGAGTTGGAGGAGCGGCTCATTCTCGAAGTCGTTCGCTCCGGCAAATGGGGAGGCGGCGGTCATGTCAAGCTGACCGAGCTGGAGGAGAAATTTGCTGCTATCCATGATGCGAAGTACGCGGTATCGATCGCCAACGGTACGGTTGCGATCACAATAGCTTTGCAAGCGGCCGGCGTACAGCCGGGCGACGAAGTGATCATGCCTCCGTATACGTTCATCGCCACGGCCAGCTCCGCGCTCTTGTTTGGCGCGATTCCGGTATTCGTCGATGTCGAGCCGGATACGCTGCTGATCGACCCGGAGAAGGTGGAGGCGGCGATCACGTCGAAGACGAAGGCGATTATCGCTGTGCATATTGCCGGCTCCCCTGCCAACCTGACCCGCTTGAGGGCCATTGCCAATAAGCACGGACTTCGCCTGATCGAAGATTCGGCGCAAGCGGTCGGCGCGAGATGGGACGGCGTCGGCGTTGGCGCCCAGGGTGATCTCGGCACGTTCAGCTTTCAATCGAGCAAAAATATTAACGCCGGGGAAGGCGGCATGATTCTGACCAACGATCAGGAGTTGGCTGACCTTGCCTGGTCTTTGGCTAATGTAGGGCGCATTCGGAGAGGGGATTGGTATCAGCATGAGCGGATTGGCTGGAATTTGCGCCTGTCCGAGCTGCAGGCCGCGATTGCGCTCGGCCAACTGTCTCGTCTGGACGACCAAATGGAGCGGCGCGAGCGGAACGCCAAGCTGCTCACCGAGCTGCTGGACGACACACCTGGGGTCCGCACCCTCCGTCGCGATCCGAAGATTACCCGGCACGCGCTGCACATATTCATGTTCCGCATCGATCCGGATCTGACAGACCGCGTTAATAAAGCTGATGTGATCCGCAGGCTGAATGCGGAAGGCATACCCGTTGGCTCCGGCTATATCTCGCTCAACCAAAACAAGGCGGTCATCAACGAGACGAAGAAATGGACCGGAGAAGAACGCGTGTATTCGTGTCCGAACAGCGAGCGGGCATGCGACAAAGAAATTTTGTGGCTGCATCAGAACATCTTGCTGGCGGGCGAGCCGGATATGTGCGATATCGCGGCAGGGGTACGCAAGGTGATGGCTTCCTTCCAGTAAAGGTAAGCCAGAGGCACTGGCAAACAAGTAGCAAGCAGACGCGGACCGCAAGAGCCGTGCCTGCTTGTTTTTTTCAAAATATAAGCGTTATATGTCGACAAGCTCGGCCAGCGTTTGGCGGATCTCGGGCTCCGCTGCCTCTGTGAACGGCGAACAAAGACCGAAGATGGGCCAGGAGTCGACCGACTCATAGCCGCCTTCCCGAAGCTGCCGGGCTGTGGACACATAACCGATCATCCCGTTGCTGTAAGCGACGGGGAGTGTGCGTTTGTCTGACCGATCTTTAATAAACAGACCGTACTCAACGACCATTTCCGCGTTCATGGCGAGCAGCGACAGCCCGTCCGCAATATCCATACGTACCAGGTCAAGCTCTGCCGTAGGTCGTACCAGCTTCGGATGGTCCAGCAGCAGCTTCGCCCAGTCACGTATGATCGGTCCCGCCGATTGGTTGTATGCGGTAAGCTCCGACGTGGTCGGGACAGAAGAGAAGGCCAATGGCAGTTTGACGTGCGTTCCTGTTGGTGAGCATGGTTGTAATTCATGCATAGGACCGTTCAACACATTCCTAACCGATTCGTATAACCGCGCTCCAAGCTGCTGCACATCTGTATCGGTTCCGCTGTAGAATTTACCGTCGCGGTACAAGGGCGGGCGCACATCGCCGCAGCAACCCTGGAAAAACAAGGAGATCGCGCCGTTGTTCACTTCGCGTTCCAGTTGTTCCATGGCCAGGCCGCAATACTCGGATGATACGAAGTTGGCGTTCGTCGTGGTCGGGTGGCACGTATAGTGGACGATCCATGCTTTTGCTTCTCCCGCGGCGTTGACGAAACGGATCACCGTGACCTCGGAGTCCTTCGCGCCCTGCTCATTCGGGGCGGTAACGATTTTGCCGTCAACGAGTTTCCTGCGATGGATGCCCAGGTCGCAAACACCGGACCCGCGCTGTATCGTAACAGGCTCCAAATTGGCCTCGGCGAGCTCCATGCCGGTGAGCAGCTTGTGTTCCAGCTCCTGAAGATAGCTGTCATCCGCTGCGCCCAGCGACGGCATCAAGGTACTTGTTTGCGGACCGGAATGGCTGTGAGAGGCGTTGAGCAGGATGTCCTCCGCCCTCATGCCCCAGCGCACAGCCAGTTCCCGACGCAGCTTCTCCGTCTGTTCGGTTGACCACCAGATGAGATCGCCGGCGACAAGCAGACGGTTGCGCACTGTTCCCGTTTCCTCGTCTTGCTGCTTAAGGAACAGGGCTTTCGCATAAATCGGGTGGCGCACCCCTTCGAAGGCGCCCTTACGCCCGCTGTAACCGGCTAACATGACGGGGTGGCTTGGCGTGATGTCGATTTTACAGGCTCCTAACCAAATGCTCATGTTCGTTTCAACTCCCTTGTAATATCGTTCAGGGACGGGTGCTCGATTCCCTTAATAGGCAACGCAAGTCTATGATAAACGAACCCCGATTGGAAACGCGTGCCATTTTCGTGATTTGTTGCGCCAATATTTATGACAGGATCGTCGCTTGTCAGTAAGGATATGACCCATTGTTTTTGAATTTTGACACGCGCATTTTTCGTAACCCGGATACAATTGGTGCAGATAAGAAAAATCAGTTGTCACCTCTGCGTGTTTGTAAAGGCAACTTTTTCGATTATCTAAAAAATGATGAAGGGGTGTTCTGTTCTGAAAAAGAGGAAGAGTTTCATGGAAGCAACGAAAAAGTTTATGTTGCCGCTCAGCGTTCTGCTGCTTGCAGCCTGCTCGAATGGAGCGGTAGGAGGCGAGGTATCAACGAGCCCAGGCGAGTCAGCGAAGCCTGTTGAGTCAAAGTCTCCTGATAAGCCAAAGGAACCTGTCGAACTGGTTTTTTACGCGTTGTCCGCGTTGTCGGGAACGGACGAGTCAAAGGCGGCACAATGGACCGCTTACATCCAAAAGAAACATCCGCATATTTCTTTGAAATTCATTAATGCTACGGATCAAAACAGCGTCGACCACGTGATTGCCTCGGGACAACCCGTCGATATTATGTTCGGTTCATTTGCCAACTTCTTGAGGTTCAAGGATAGGGGAATGACAGGTGATATGACGGAACTGGTCAAGAAGTACAACTTTGATCTGGCGTCGGTAGAAAAGCAGTATGTCGACTTGGTACAACAATATCATGACGGGAAATTGCCTTTATTGCCCGTATATGATCTCAGGCTAGGAGTTTACTACAATAAAGATGTATTTGACAAATTTAGCGTCCCTTATCCAAAAGACGGAGCAACTTGGGAAGAACTGCTCGAAACGGCCAAGAAGTTAACAAGGGAGGAGGGCGGCGTAACTTACCGCGGTTTTGCAACAGGTCAAGCAGGAGCAGGATTGTCAATCAACCAATCTTCATTGGGATATACCGATCCGAAAACAGGGAAGCTCGCTATCAATACGGAGCAATGGAAGCGCTATTTTGGCCCGATTGTTCCGATGTTTACGGTCCCGGGCTATAACCCTACAAAAGAAATTGTAGAAGATGGACTCAAATTGTTCGAGAATGGGACTGCCGCTATGGTAATTGCCTTCAACTCCTATGGCTCGTTCACTCTTCCGAGTAAGAATCTTAATTGGGACGTAACAACCCTTCCTGAAGTGAGCGGCCTGCGAGGAATCGGATCGCAACCGTATCCGGTATACTTGGGCGTCTCTTCCATCAGCAAACATAAGGACGAAGCGTTTCAAGCGATCAGCGATTTGCTCTCCCTCGAAACGCAGATCGATCGGTCATCGAAGTTTGGAGTGTTCAGCCCATTGAAGGATCAGAAAGCGAAAGTTGCCTTCGGAGAGTCTTCCATGTGGAAGGGGAAAAATTTTCAAGCTTTCGCTAGCCAAAAGCCTGCAGCCCCGGCACCGGCTGTTGATGCCAATCTGAAGAATATCGCTGAAACTGAGCTTAACAAAGTTTTCACTTCTATCATCACGGGTGAAAAAGATATTAACACTGCGCTGCGAGAGGCGGAAGAAGCGGCCAACAGAGCTTACCAAGAAATTTTGTCGAAACAATCCTAATAAATGTAAACAAATGCCGATAGAAACAAGAGGTTAGCTTATGAAGGTAAGAGTCAATTTAAAGCGGCTTGAACAATCGATTGTCAATTTCGAAAGCGTACCTGTCGTCAAAGGGCAGATCTTATTTTATGGGGATTCCTTTTTCACGAGATGGAAACAAGAACTTTGGGGTCATTCGGCTCTTGAATCCGTCGTGGTCGGCGAAAGCGGTACGGAGTGCGCATTGAATCATGGGTTCGGCTCCAGTACGGCCGAGGAGCTTTTGTATTATTATCCGCGCGCCGTCAAGCCGTACGAACCTCGGGCCATTGTCTATAAAACGTTCGGCAACGATATGTTGTTTGGTTATAGTCCGAGCGAAGTTCTGGAAATAAGTGCCCGGCTATTTGAATACGCGCGAACCGATTTCCCCGAAATACGATTGTACTTGTTCGGTCCGGAAGGTAATCGTAAACCAACTACCGATCACTACATCCGGAAACGCGAATACGATTCGTTGTTGCGTCAGTATGCTAGCCAGCATGAAGATTGCACCTATCTAAGCATCATGGAGTCCCCATTGTTCTTCTATGATCATGCCGATATGGGCGATTTCTCAAAGGTACGCGATGATATATTCGTTGAAGATGGCGTGCATTTTAATAAGAAAGGTTATGAACTGTTCGCTGAGTTTTTTAAAAAAGAGTTGGCTTCGATTTTAGTATAGCGCACCGGGTGGCGCCGATTTGATCAACCATAGTTAGGAAGGAAGTAGAAGCATATGAGCAAAATACGTCTTGGAATAATCGGGTGCGGGGGAATGTCGCACGCCCACGCGGGAGACTTTCACCATCTGTCGGATCACATGGAAGTTACGGCCACGTGTGATATTGTTCCGGAGCGTGCCCGGAATGTGGCCGAGCTGACTGGGGCGAAGTTGACGGTAACAGATTACAGGGAATTGCTGGATCACGTCGACGCCGTTCTCGTCGTGCTGCCGCACGATCTGCATTTCGAGGTCGGAATGACCTGCCTGACGGCGGGCAAACACGTGCTGATGGAGAAGCCGATGTGCAATACCGAGGAACAGTGCATCGAGATGACCCGTAAATCGGAGGAGGTCGGCAAAGTACTGATGACCGCTTATCCGGTGCGCTTTTGGCCGATCGTTCTGAAGCTCAAGGAATTGATCGATTCGAAGGCATACGGAGAATGTTTCCAGATGTCCATATGGACAGAGCAGTTTACCCGCTACTTTGAAGGACACTGGGCGCTTAACGCAGAGCGTCTGGGCGGCGGGCAGTTTTTCAGCCACGGCTGCCACTATGTGGATCTGCTTCTCTGGTTCATGGGCCGACCGGTTCGGGGCACCCACCTGGGCACCAATTTCGGTACTCCGTGGATGGAGAAGGAAGGAACGAGCAATGTCACGATCGAGTTTGAAAACGGCGCGCTCGGCTATCATTTCGGCACTTGGGGTGCGAGGGGAACCCGGCTTGGCTGGAGCCTCCACGCCCACTGTACGGAAGGCATGCTCGAGATCAATTTGGCGGATAAGAAGCTCTATGCGCATACGCACATCAAAGAAGAGAAAGCGAACCTGGATACCGAATCCCGTACGAAGGTCATCTATGAAGCCGACGCATCCGGCAAGTTTACGCACCATGAGCTGGAGCATTTCCTCGACTGCATCCGCGACGGGAAGAATCCGATATCGGACGGCCCGACGAGCCTTCAAGGGTTGCGCGTCATCTGGCGGCTGTACGAGGCGGAGAGGAATAATTCGGTTGCGGACTTGCGCGGTCTGGGGTTCGAGGATGACTGGAAAAGCGTGAGGGCTTGAAGTTTGCCTACAACGCAAGAGGAAGCAGCGAAGGTGATTGCTGAAATCAAAAAATAGTGGAAAGCGGCAAACCCCTGACATCCTAAGGACTGTCAGGGGGATACGCTTACCAAATGAGGAGATGAAGGAATGATGCGGGAGAAGGAAAACAAGAACGAGAACGGAACCCTGGACGACGGCATGTCGAGCGTAACGCCGGATCACCGAAGCATGAGCAGAAGAAAGGTGTTGACGTATTTGGGGGCGGCAGGCGCAGCCACGGTGGCGGGAGCTTTGCTGAACAGTCGTACGGGATTCGCTCAACCGGAAAACAGCGTAACAGGCAGCGTCTATGGCAAGGGGAACGCCGAGGGCATTCGCCGAGTGGCAGAGGAAGTCGTTCAGGAATATGCCCAGGAGCATGAACTGAAGCACCAGATTCTGGAGACAAGCTTGGCAAGTCTTGAGACATCTGTGGCGGATATTGCGATTTCGGTCAAATCGGTCGGCGCGACAGGCGACGGTGTGACGGACGATACGCAGGCTTTCCAGGATGCGATCAATTTGGCGGTCTCCAGCGGGATCTTACGAGTCGTGGTGCCTGCGGGCAAATATGTGCTGACGTCAAGTATCGTGATCGATGACAACGTTTGCTTAATCGGAAACCGAACATCGTCTATTCTGGATTTTACGCAGCTTGCCAGCGGTTTTGCCTTGGTGGTCGGTCAAACAAAGGCGATAACCGGTATTCGAATTGAAGGATTGACCCTTCGCGGCAATCGAAACTGCGGCGGTATCATCTTGAACAGTTCCAAAAACATAGGCAGAGCGGTTGTCGACTCTTCTTTTGTTGATATGTTGGTGTATAACTTCAAAACCGGAATTGAGACGATGTTTGTATGGAGCAACTATTTTGAGAGCATACGATTTCAGAGCTGCACGACTTCCGCGAATTTGTACAGTCAAACGAACAACTCGCTATTCTCGAGAGTATCGTTTGTTACGGCTGAAAAAGTGCTAACCCTGATCAATTGTGAAGGGCTGCATTTTGACAGTTGCGATATGTCGAATGTGACCGGCACGATCGCCATCACTTTATACCAATCCCAGGTTGTCATCACAAATCCGTATTTCGAAAATGTTCGGGATGTTTTGATCTTTCTCGGTTCTATCAACGAGGTTACGAAGTCTGCCTGTATGATTAGAGGGGGGATTGTGAGCGGACATATCCAAATAGCTAATAGTCAAAACCTCATTAAGATGGACGATGTCAGAAATACAGCGGTCAACCTGTTCAGGAACGAAGCTAGCAGCCCCAGACTTTTTATCCCGGAAGGGAAACTATCCTTTCTAGGAACCCGTGCTTCCATGCCGAAGAAAGTGATCGATTGGTTTGGCAACACACCGATTCCTTTTTCCGCATCATTCACAGGACAGACCGTCACCTCCCATCCGACCAATCAAAATTACTCCATCGTTAGCGCAACGATGGGCATCAGAATCGCTTCGACGCTCGGGATCGGCAAACAGTATGTCCTGTCCCTGCAGATCAGGAAAAACACCAATGCGAGTTTGGGGATTCGCCACGTCGCTTCGCTGGGTACAGCAGTTGCAACAGAACCGAATGAAGGCTTTGAACTGCGGCATATTCCGTTCGTTGCGGAGGCCGCCCTTTTAAACCTGGAATGGCAGGGTGACCTGGATATAGCGATGATCTCCTTGTATGAAGGATTTTATCTTCCGCAATCCTCGCCCGGATCGAAAATGCTATTCGCGACAACGCCACCGGTAAAAGCGAACTGGAAACAGGGGGATATCATCTATAATTCGAATGTCGCGTCAGGAGGAACGGTCGGCTGGGCATGCACAGCATCCGGCACGCCCGGTACCTGGAAGTCATTTGGCACCGTTAGTTGACGTTAATTTTTGCAGGATAGGAGTGGAGTACGTTGACCACAAGCTACACATTTGGCATTATCGGCTGCCAGCACGGGCATATCGCCACGTTCCTCCAAGAGATGCTGGCGCTCGGCGCCCGCTGCGCCGGCATTTACGAGCCGGATGAACCTGCGCTCGCGGAGCGGCTGTCCCGCCAGTACGGCATCCCGCTTGTCCGCTCCGCAGAGGAGCTGCTCGGGCCGGAAGTCGCGTTGATCGGCTCCTCCGCGGTTAACGACCGCAAGCTCGACGTGATCGAGCTGTGCGAATCGCACGGCAAGCACGTCATGCTCGACAAGCCGATCGTCACGAACCGGGACCAGTTGAACCGGCTGGCCGACGTCATCGCCCGCGGACGCATCCAGGTCGGGTTGCTGCTCACCGAGCGGTTCCGGCCGGCGGCGGTGGCGCTCAAGCGCATGATCGAGCAGGGCGAGCTCGGGAGGGTCGTCTCTGTCACGATGCGCAAGCCGCATCGGCTGAATCCCGAGCAGCGGCATCGCTGGCATTTCTCGAAGGAACAGAACGGGGGGCTCATCCAGGACTTGTTCATCCACGATTTCGATCTGCTGCGCTGGTGGACCGGCCAGGAGATCGAGCGGGTGGACAGCGTGATGAGCAAGACGATACTCCCGGAATATCCTGACTTCTACGACACCGCCTGCGCCCAGGTGCTCATGGCGGGAGGGGTGCTCGCGCAGTTGTACGCCGACTGGCATACGCCGGGCCAGAGCTGGGCATGGGGTGATTGCCGCGTGTTCGTGTCCGGCACGGCCGGCTGCGCCGAGCTGCGGCTCAGCGGCGACCCGTCGGTCGAAGGCGGCGCGGCCGAAGAGCTGCTGTTCCGCGTCACGAACGCCAGCGCCTTTGAATGCATAGCGCTGTCGGCGACCCCGACGACGATCACGGAGGATTTCCTGAGCCGGGTCGAAGGCCGGGTCTCCATCCTTCAGCATCCCGATATTCTCGAGGCTTGCCGCGCAGCAGTCGCCGCCGATGAGAAGGCTGTCGTCGTGAACGCCCTGCAACCCAAGCGAAACGAGGTTGCATCCGGGTTATCAGAAGCAGAGATTCGGGTGGTGTAGCCGGCATAACGATTATCAAAAGCGGTTAGAGCCAGCCTCATAAACAAGGGGCTGGTTTTGTTTACATTAAGCTAATCCCCGGTTTCCTCACAAAATCTTCACAACATAATCATTGGAAAAGGAAATAAAGAGAGAAAATTGGTCTTTACACCGAAAATTATACGGGCTTTGGAAAACTATAAACCAGCTCACAAAAGCGTAAGCGGTTGGATGAACCGGCATTATTCATTTCGGAAAATCTAGGAAAACAGTTAACAAGAAGATCGGTGGAATTGATAATGTGTTTGCTAAGGGATATTCTCCAACTGGATTAGAAAAAATATCATTCCATATTCATATGGGGACAAAAGAACAGGATTTTTTATGGGATAGAATATATTTTAGAGATTATCTTCGCTTAAATCCTTTGGTTGCCAACGAATATGAACAATTGAAGTTAAAGCTAGCAAAAACCTATATACATGATAGGGAAGCATATACTAAAAGTAAAACTGAATTTATTCGCAAAATAACAAATCTGGCGAAAGAAAAAATAATAAAAGCATAGTCATTATCTTATTTAATTAACGGGTACGAGCGCGTGGCGATGGAACCGATCCATCGCTTATTTTGCATTACGGCGCGCCGCGCTCAACTAAATGGCAGAATGCGGAGCATTAGTGTGTGGTGATAACGTAACGGAACTATTTATTATTGTTGTGAACTTTATGATGTAGAGGAGAGAAAGTTATGCAAAAATTTTCAGAACTCAAATATATCAGCCCGGATTATGAGAAAGAAAAAGCTGCCTTGTTGAAATCTAAGGAGGATATGGCAACTGCATCTTCCTATGAGAAACTCCGTAATCTGTGGCTATCACGAAAAAACATGGATCAATATTTGGATATGTTAACAGATCTCGCATACATACGATTTCTGACCGATACTTCGGATACATTTTACAAGAATACAGTGCACACAGATAGTATTGAAGAGCCGCAGATTAGATTGCTTCGAAAAGAATGTGACGATGTGCTTCTAGATTCCCTTTATCTTGAGGGGATTAAAGTTGAATCCGGAGATAAGATTATCCAAGATATGAGAATTTGAAGGAGCCTATCCGGAGAAAAAGCCGTTCCGCTGCAACTTGAAGAAAACCGATTAAGTATAGAGTATAACAAGTTGGTTTCTTCAAGGAAATCAAAAGAAGCGATGTCCAGTGAACTCGATGATTTATATAACAGCATGATCAATGTGCGGACGAATCTGGCTAAAAGTCTCGGTTTCGATAGTTTTATCGAGATGGCGTATCGAATCCAGGGACGCATCGATTACGGGAAGGAAGATATCTCCTCTTTTCGTTCTCAGGTACTTGACGTCATTAAGCCTGCCTGTACCATATTTGAAAAGGAAAGACCACATGATGATTCTGTGCCAATTGGTTCAGTTGGGAATACTATCCATAATGTCAGAAATATATTTCACGAAATTTCGCAGGAAAGCTGTGATTTCATTGATTTTATTTATGATTATGAATTGTTTGATGTTGAGCCTAAACCCAACATTTTTACTCTGTTGTATGCTCTCACACAATAAAGCACCGTTCATTATTAGCGATTTAAAAGGTAAAGGCAATGACGCGTTAATGTTTATCATGAGTTAGGACATGGCTTTGAATTTTATACCGCAGCACGCAGCAAGCGACTAATTTTCGCAGCATCGTACTTACTATGCAACACCTTACATTCCCAAATACACTTGAAGGTTTCGAAAAAGTGGGGATTAGGAAGCCGAAGAAAGAGATATTTAATTTAGCCTTGAATTGATCTTAAGGTCAGTCATAAAGAAGTTCTGTTTGTAGGAGATTCGTTGCAGGATGATTATCAGGGCTCTATTAATGTGGGTATTGATTTCTGTTACTACAATCGGCACAATGCAAGGTTATCCAAGGATGATAGGCCAAAGTACATGGTGAA
Organism: Paenibacillus sp. J2R1T-4; assembly: GCF_059692235.1. Classification (NCBI taxonomy): domain Bacteria; kingdom Bacillati; phylum Bacillota; class Bacilli; order Caryophanales; family Paenibacillaceae; genus Paenibacillus; species Paenibacillus sp. J2R1T-4. Next base: position 170,002 of record NZ_JCAUBA010000012.1, read on the forward strand.
CAATCTATTAGAGCTCGTTCATGTTATAGATTTGTAATTATCTATCCTTTGGAATCCAATCGAATGGGAAGGTGCCTGCTCCGATATTCACTCGCCGTTATACCTATTACATCCTTGAACACGCGTGACATTGAACGTACTTGATTGAAGCCAACCTCTACCGAAATATCCATGATGCTCATTGTGGTGCTGGCTAGAAGACTGGTTGCCCTAGCTATTCTCAATGAGTGCAAGTAATCGATAAATGACAGCCCGACATATTTCTTGAACACGCGGCTAATGTAGGATGCATTCAAATTGAAGTGGCTTGCCACAATCACAAGCGTAATATCACTCTGAAAATGCGTATGTAGGTACTGTAATATTTTTTGAACTACTTGTTTACCTTCTCCTACCTCAGAATCGATAATAGCATCCGTTTTTGGGGGCACTATTCGCATTAGGAAGACTAGCGCCTCCAGAAGCTTAGATCGAAGCGCTGTATCTTTGGCAAAATCATCGCTCTCAAACTCCTGCTTCATCGACTTGAACAAACTAATCATATGCTCTGCTTGACCTTCGTCCAAATCGTATTGAGCTGGCAACTCACTTCCGGTTTTGAGTAGTCTGTTCGTTAATTCATGATCTGAAGGATCCTTGAACAGCAGGCTCAATTCAAACATGCAGTTGTACTTATGCACATCCGGGTGATCCAATACAATCTCGTGAACATGGTGAGGGAGCAAAAAGGTAACGGTCCCCTTACGGAATCGATGCGGCTTTCCGTTCAATATTTCAGTGCCTGTCCCCTCCACGACGAGACTAAGCTCTGCAAAATTGTGGTGATGCAAGGGGAAGCTATAATCCATCAGTTTTTCAACGACAAAGATTGGAAGCCTGCTTTTGCCTAAATTAGTATTAGTTAAGGAATCTTGATACATCGGATAAATAGCTATGGAAATCACCCCTGTGACACTTTATTTTCTATTGTAACATAACTGTAATCCTCGGGGAGATGTATGGTAATGGTCCAATGGAAGCATTCTGGGGAACCCTTAAATGTGAGAAGTATTATTTGAATAAATACAGTACCTTTGAAGAACTAAAGAAAGACATTGATGCCTACATCTACTTTTACAATAATGAAAGATTACAGGCGAAATTAAACGGCCTCAGTCCGATGGAATATAGGACCAAGGCCGCTTAAGGCTTTAATTATTTGTACTGTCTACTTGACGGGGTGCAGTTCATAGAGAAATTTTTTATTAAACCAAACTCGTTCTTTAATAATTATTTTATTGCATTTATGATAATAGGAAAAAGAAGAGAGAAGTGACGACTCAATGATTACAGAACATCCTAGTATTATTCTAGTTACAGGAATAATGGCAAGCGGAAAATCTACAGTTGCGCAGTTACTTTCTGAACGGTTTGAGAAATCAGTGCATTTACGGGGGGATATCTTTCGGAGAATGATCGTTAAAAACCGCAAAGAGGTACAACCAAACGCGGGAAACGACGAGATGGATCAATTACTGCTCCGGTATCGACTGGCCGCACAGTCTGCGGATGCCTATTTTCAAGCCGGATTTGTAGTTTAGGATGTTGTGATTGGTCCCAATGCTGAACGATTTTATTTCTTTCATCCAAAGCCGCCCCTTCTGGAACCGCAAGTCGAAGCCGTATTTGGCACCTGTCATATTGGTCCGTCCTTAACGGCCGTTACCGCTTCTGGACAACATATTTGGATGGCTTGGGGAAATGAGGTCGGCCGAACGGACCGACGCAGCCCATGGCGGTTTGTTCGTGATGCGAAGGGAGCCTGGCCATCTGAGAAGCTGCATTTGAAATGCGAGGTTACCGCGATGTGCGCCCATCCAGATGGTGGAGTTTGGGTGGCGGAGGGATTGAATTTATGGAAGATCGGTACTTCGTCGGAGCACGAGAGAATGTGGGCTCAGACCGTTACATCACTCCCTGAACCGACTCGGGCATTGGTTTCAGATGGATCATCATTATGGTGCCATGGCGAGTCTGGGACTGTGTACTTCTTGAACACGCAAATTGGGATATTCGAACCGATCAAGGAAAAGGCATCTGCTTGGGATACATAGCGGGGTTATTCTGCATCGATCTCCGTGGGAAAGGATCAGCTGATCTTCTCGTCCGAAGACGGGCTAAACCAATTTATGCTGTCGATTCCGGCAAAACCGAAGGAAGTCCAAGAGGATCATCCTCAACTCGTCTGCTTAGGTGCCCATCGTGTTGGGAATTGCTGGCGGTGAGACCTTTATCGCTCTAGTCAACGAACAAACGGTGAAAAAACTGGATACAAGGAACGGTGTGGTAACGTCAATAGCCCGTTCCTATCCGATTGACGAGGCGGAACTTTGTTCCTCTTTCTATCTCAGCTTGCGTCCAGAAAACGAAGGCAGCCAGCCGAAGCTTCCATTGTGGAAGGCCTGATAATAAAACGGTAAAGGAAAAAATGGAGGCATTACAAAAGTGAGGAAGAATATGAATATAGTTCTTATAGGTATGTCTGGAGCTGGTAAAAGCACTTTAGGTGTGTTGCTTGCAAAAGCTTTAGGAATGGATTACGTGGATACAGATATTGTTATACAACAACATGAAGGTAGGTTGTTACAAGATATAATTGATAATGATGGTATCGAAAAATTCATGGAAGTCGAAGAAAAAATTGTGTCCGAATTGCAATTGAAAAATTGCATTATATCTACAGGTGGAAGTGTTATATATTCAGAAAAAGCTATGAATATCCTTAAACAGGGTGGACAGATTATTTATTTACATGTCCCATATGAAGAAATTAAAAGGAGACTAATAAACATAACAACTAGAGGCATTGTAATAAAGAAAGGTAATAGTCTTAAGGACGTTTACGAGGAAAGAGTACCTCTATACATTAAGTATAGTGATAAAACTCTTGATTGCTCAAATAAGGATATAGAACATTGTGTCAGTGAAATTATAGAGAAAATATAAGAAAGTGAATGAAACTATATTGGTCCCGAAATGTGGAACCGCAAATACTATTGGAAAGAACCCGACTCAAATGCGCGGGTTCTTTCCTGTTACAAGACAACCGTACAATCCCCTAGAATCATTTGAAAATATAATGATGAGGAATCCAGAAAGGATGATGGTGTGGTGAAGCCCAAAATATACTTAGTAAATTTCGCAACCTCCAAATTTCATAAATCGCAGGAGAAATTAACCCGCTCAGCTCTTCGGTTTGGAGTGAATAAGGTCATCTCTTATCGGGAGAAGGATCTGAAAGAAACAGCCTTTTACGATAAAAACCGAAAGATTTTGGATCAACCCAGAGGGGCTGGGTATTGGATTTGGAAGCCTTATTTTATTCTTGAAGTCATGTCGCAAGTTGAACCAAATGATATCATCATTTATTGCGATTCCGGAATTGAAATTATTGACCGATTAGATCCCCTTATGGAAATTTGCCTTCAGCAGGATGGGATCATGCTTTTCCAAACCCACAAGCAACGCAATAGAATGTGGACCAAAAGAGACTGCTTTGTTCTCATGAATTGTGATGCGCCCGCATTTTGGGATGCGGACCAGTTGATGGCTTCATTTTCTATCTACATGAATAATGTAAGAAACAGGGATTTTGTAAAGGAGTGGCTTCACTTTTGCAGAAATAAACACATTGTAACCGATACTCCCAATATATGCGGTTTGAAAAATTTGCCGGAATTTAGAGATCATCGGCATGATCAATCCGTTCTTTCCCTCTTGGCTGTGAAGCATGGCATAGAGATCTATAGGAATCCAAGCCAGAGAGGAGATAGCCACAAAAAGGCTTATTCTTCTAATTCGCCCTATGGTACACTATTGAATCACCATCGAGAAAAGGAGAGGAAGAGTTGATAACTCCTCCTCTTCCGACGATTGGTACGAGGATTTTCTAAGTTAAGTTCATAGCCAAACTTCCGCTTAAAGCGGTTTTTTTTATTTTCTCTTGCTTGACCTAAAATTCAATTTGACTGTGCTACCCCATGGATCATAGGGGACGATCTTTTGATCAGGGTGGGGGCGCAGGAAAGTATTACAGTTTTTGTTTAATAAACTGGCGGAAAAAGAGAAAGAGCTGTTGGAGATGGCTAACAAGTCGCATTGGGTCAATAGATAGAAGTCGGGGTAGAAGGAGGTGTCGGGCCGGTATGAGGTATCTTTTGGGAAATTGTTTATTACATCAGCGGATGTAATCGGATGAAAGGATTTGAAATCCGGCAAAACGCTGTCGAGATCATCGCTTGCTACGAATAATAGCGGTTTTTCCAAGGTTGGCCATACTTGATCGAGCCATTTCCTGTACCAGCTTGTGGGAATCGCAACAAAACGTGGATGGTTACGATGTTTTAGATAGTCTCCTCTTCGGATATGAATGCCAATGATCGTTCTCCCTCCGCTGCGCAGGTTGTCCACTCCAGCCTTCACTTTTAAAAGGATTTCTGGAGTTGGCTGGAATAAAGAACGGAAAAACGGCTTGTATGGTTTATAAAGTCCGGTATGAAACATATATTGCCCATAAAGATCTACATTGTAATACGGAGGATGATCATAAGAGAAAAGACGGTTTCGAACACTTCCTCTAAAGATAGTATCGGTTTCCAGGACGGGAAATTGGTGAGTCACCGGCGGATCCCGGTGGCCGAATAAGAATTGGCCAACCCATTTACCTGTTTCTATTCCAAGAGAATAGCGGGAAGCATATATTTTTAAAAAGGCGTATTGAAAGACCTGATTTCCAAACCGTCCATATTTCCCAAGGGCACTCATAGCGATCCACCGTTCGGGGGGATTGGGCATCTCATCTTCCTCCTACCGTATCATATTGTTTCTGAAACCAGTCAAATCGGATATCTCCTGAATTGCCTACGATCCGTTTGACCAACAAAGCCAATTCTTTAATAGTCAAAGAGCAAACCAAAATGGAATAAATCTTCTCGCATCAAAAGGTTCAATCTGCTGATAAGGCCATGTGCAAATAAACTGTACAACCCATCATGTCTTAATATTTATACTATGATCTTTTTTTAACTGTGTCATGAGCAAAAGACTATATTATTGAATATAGGCAAGAAAAAACCTGTCGTTGGGTAACAGCCACCAAAGGGGTAATTCGCCCTTTCGGTCTCATGAAAACTGGAACTTTGAATGGTGTCGGGCTTTTATCTAGATTCCTTTTTCTATCTATTGTTTATCCTGTGCCCCCTGAAAATAGTTTTGTTTCTCGTATATCTTATTAACAGCTGCAGCTAGAATACATAAATAAGGTGGTAACAATCTTGACATTCATGTTAACAAAAGAATCTAAATGGTCCAAGCTACTCGCCAAGAGTGCCTTGGTCAGCGTACTGGCTTTTAGCGCGGGGTCTGGCAGCGCGTTAGCTTCTGGGAGCACAACGACACCTGCGCCCGTAAGCGTCACCCAGAATACGACTTCGTCTTCTCAGGCAGTCACAACTTTGAATGTAACGGAGACGGAAACTCCGGAACTTTTACCAGGAGACTTCTTCTACTTTGTAAAGACCATTTTCGAAAACATCCAATTGGCCCTAACTGTCAAGGACGTGAAAGAGGCGAGACTGCTTACCGCATTTGCCCAAGAGCGTCTTGCCGAGGCGAACGCTTTATTAGCACAAGGAAAAATAGAAGAGGCCAAGCAATCGCTCCAGAAGTCGCTAGAAACTCAGCAAAAAGCGGTTATTAAAACAGATCAGGCTTCTGGAACGTCGCCAACAGCAACGCCAACAGCAACAGCAACACCGACAGCAACACCAACAACAACACCGACAGCAACAGCAACACCAACAGCAATACTTCAACTTAGCGGCGAGCAGACAGACGATCCTGAGCAATCCGAAGCTGAAGATGAGATTATCCCTGTAAATGAAGTGAAAAATCCAGAGAAGGTACTGAAGGTAAAGACCGATTTGCAGCACAACATTCTAGCCTTGTCCTCGGCATTGGAAAAGGTAAAAAATCCGAAAGCCCAATTAGCTTTAATGAAAAATATTGAAAAGTCGTTTGCTCATCTGGACAAAAAACTTTCCAAAATCGAAAGTAAAAACAAAGCAAAGCTTAAGCAGACGAATGAAAATGTAGCCGCTGAGGAAGAGCATGTCCCGAATGCATTGCTAGTTCCTGCTGTTCCAGCTCAAGTTCCAACACCAGCTCCAAGCGCGCCTGCCTCCGTTAAAGTTGAGCAGGAAGAATCGGTTGTGGTTGTGGAAAAGGAAAATCACACGAAGCAGAGTGAAGACAAACCGAACACGAATAAATCCGATAAAGTAAAAGAGGAAAAGAACGATAATCAACGCAACGGTGTTGGAAAAGAAAAGCATTACGGACAAATAAATAAAGGCAGCAAACAAGAATAATTCGCTGTCCCTAATACAGGGCACTAATAAGATCAGGCGATCATGCGATTGCCTGATTTTTATTTTGTTAGAATAGAAAAAAGGCTACTAGAAGGGGCTGTACTGGGGATGGCAGGCGAAGCCTTGAGCAACCATAACTGGATCCTGATTAAGGCAGGAGACCGACAGATGTCCGCGCAGTACAACAATAATCATGTGGCGGTCGGCGGAGCTAACAATGGTTTGAGCCATCTTGCTGGATTCGACCTGCTCGAATAACGGAATCATGGTAACGAGTTGTTGAAAACTCATGATGGTACAGTCCTCTCTCTTCAAGTCGTAAGCTTGGTTTCTTCTTACATATAGTGAAACCCTGATTGGCTCACCTTATCTTTATGTAAAACCAAGTATACCAAAGTGATCCTCTACCAAGCATTTTACAGTATAAAACAATGGAATGACTAATGACCCATTTCATATACTGCCGTACACTAATGTGAAATTTAAGATATGTCCTTCTCTATATAAAAAATGGCACACCACGCAGCCCCATTTATTTTAGAATGGGGATAGAACTGATTTGGAGGAGACGGCTGAATGCATAACCTATTGATTGAAGAATACCGCGGAGGCGTGTTGGAATGCTCGCACTCAGGACATATTTGCGGCGTGGACGAAACCGGGACCATCCGGTATACATCAGGCAATCCTCAGCATGTGACGTTTTTGCGGTCCGCCGCGAAACCTTTTCAAGCTATTCCGGCGCTTATGCATGGAATCGAGAACAAGTTCGGTTTCACCGACAAGGAAACCGCCATCATGGCCGGGTCGCACCGGGGGGAACCGTTCCATATCTAAGCAGTAGAATCGATGCTTCACAAAATTGGGATCAACGAAGAATCACTCGTATGCGCCTCGACTTACCCACTCAATGCTGGCGCGCGAGACGACGTCGTTCGGGTTAACAGCCCCAAGCGGCGTGTTTATCACAATTGTTCTGGCAAGCATACGGGTGTACTGGCGTTATGCAAAGGGCTGGGATACGACTTGGACTCTTACTTCGAGTCGGAGCATCCCGCTCAACGTGAAATATTGCGTGTACTTTCCATGCTTTCTGAAGTCAAGGAAGAGCATATACCGATCGGCGTAGACGGTTGCGGCTTCCCAGTGTTCGCACTCTCTCTAGACGCGATAGCAAGAGCATACCTTAAGCTCGCTTGTCCGGACTTGATACAGGATATGGAACTGAGATCGGCTGTAGAGAAGCTGGTCACGCTAATGAATAAACACGGTGAAATGGTCGCCGGCACCGACTTTGTATGCTCCGTGCTGCTGCGTGACCCGAACATCGTGGCCAAGGGAGGAGCGAAAGGGGTATACGGATTCGCTCTGAGGAAGGAACGCACGGCGTTTGCGCTTAAGGTGACGGACGGTTCGGAGGAGGAGTGGCCGCTTATTATTGCCGCTATTCTCGAACAGATCGGGTATTCGAACCGTGAAACGATAGAGGACTTATACCGGATCTCATTGGCGCAAATCCGCAACGACGCAAACCGGCCGGTCGGACACAGCCAGGCGGTATTCCATCTTGAAGAGGCGGGCGGATCACAAGTCGAGGGGATTCAAACGATTCAAGAGTAAAAACAATCGTTTTGAACAACTAAGTAGGTTTTATTTTACAAAGCATTTCGAATGTTGTGGAGTTATGATGAAAAAGAAAAACAAGAGAGATAGATAGAATAGAAAGGTGGAGCTTCGTTGATGAATTCAGGAAATGAGCGTTCGCTGCCGGATTTGAGCGTGAATTATCCGCTTAGCGAAGAGCAAACCCAATATTATAGGGAAAAAGGCCACATCTTGTTAAAGGGTGTAGCGGAGCCCGATGAAGTTGCGGCTTACCGGGAGCCAATCAAGGAATGGGTTCGGAAGCTGAACCCCCATACGAAATCTTTGGAAGACAGAGATACGTACGGCAAAGCATTCATTCAAGTTGGTAACCTGTGGAGGCACAGCAAGGAAGTGGAGCGGTTCGTACTGGCACGCCGTTTTGCCAAAATCGCCGCCGATTTGATGGGGGTGAGCGGTGTGCGTATTTATCATGATCAAGCATTATTCAAAGAACCAGGCGGCGGGCATACGCCGTGGCATCAGGACCAAATATATTGGCCGCTCGATACCAGAAATACGGTTACATTGTGGATGCCGCTAGTCCCGATCAACGAGGAAGTCGGCTCCATGACCTTCGCCTCGGGGACCCACAAGGAAGGATTTATAAGCAAACAGGTCATTTCGGACGAATCCCACAAAACGCTGCAACAGTACATCAATTCCAAAGGATTCGAACAGTTCCAGTATGGCGCGATGGCCGCCGGCGACGCTACGTTCCATTCCGGGTGGACCGCTCACTGCGCGCCAGGCAATCCTACCGATACGATGCGGGAAGTAATGACCATTATTTATATGGCGGATGGCATCCGTATCGCCGAACCAGAGAGCTCGGCCCAAAAAAATGATATGGAAGCCGTATTCCCTGGACTGAAACCAGGCGATCTTGCAGCAAGTGAAATTAACCCGTTGGTTTATAAAAAAGAGTAATGGGCTAATAAGCTCATCCCGTCCACACGTGAAATATGTTGTAATAAAGTCCTTGTGCATCAAGGGCTTTTTCGTTATGCACCGGCTTTGAATCCTTTCTAGCTTCCTCCATCTTTGCCACTGTCAACGCAAATTCCATTTAACAAATTATGCAATATATATCTTGTTTAATTATTTATTAACTGATATGATTCTAGTAGGAAATAAATTCTAAATACCTTCTTGTTATAAAGAAACAATGCAACGAAACCGTAATCAGGAGGAATTATAGTGAGCTTGAATGTAGAACAACTATCAGAAACTCGTCGGACGATTGTGCTTTCCCTTAAACGTAACGGTGCGGCAACGATTGCTGAACTAGCGTCCCGACTCGAGATGACGCGGGAGGCGATTAGACAACATCTTTTACAGCTTGAAGGTGAAGGGTGGATTGAAAAGCATACCAAACGTGATTCAGGCAATGGCGGAGGACGCCCGTCCATGCACTATACTATCACTTCAAAAGGCGAGCACTTATTCCCTAAGTATTATGATTCTCTTACTGTGGAAGTAATGGATACCGTTGCTGAGCAACTTGGAGCGGAGGCGTTAAACCAAATATTGATCACCATGACAGAGGCTCGGGTGCGTGAATGGGAACCGCGTCTACAGGGCTTAAACCTGGCTGAGCGTGTCGAGGCTTTGAAGGAAATATACATGGCGGATGATGCTTTTATGGATGTCGAACATTCAGGGGATCATCTCCGTTTAATCGAACGCAATTGCCCTTTTTTGAACGTAGCCAAACGGCGTCCAGTCCTTTGCAGTGTGACAGTTTCGATGCTAAGTCGATTGCTAGGGTATCGCGTGATTCGAGAGGAACGGTTTCAAAATGGAGATGGGCGCTGTGTCTTCCGCGTGCTGCTAGACCAACCGATGGATGGCAGTGCTTCTAATTTTGCTCTAGAGGCTTCGTGTTGAAGTGAAATGGGCACTTGATATACCGTTGTCTATACAGAATATAGGAGGCGAACAAATTGGCAGTTGATACTCAGACGTTAATCATTAGGAAATTTCCCGAAGTATCTGATATAAATAAAAAAAACAATCAGGCGAGTCGATTTATGGAGGGTGTAAAAGAACTGATTGAATTGTGCGGTGAAGATCCTGAACGTGATGGTCTGCAAGAAACTCCTTACCGGGTCCTAAAGGCATTCCTTGAGTATACAGAAGGTTATCGGGAAAATCCTAAAGCGCATCTTGAAAAAACCTTTGATGTCGACCATCAAGAACTTGTACTAGTGAAGGATATCGAATTTCATTCTTTATGTGAGCATCATTTTGCACCCTTTTTTGGTGTCGCTCACGTCGGATATATCCCAAATAAGAGAATCACTGGCCTGTCTAAAATTGCACGCATGGTAGAGGGGTACGCCAACAGATTTCAGGTTCAAGAACGCCTAACAACGCAGATTGTTGAGGCAATTGAAGAAGTTCTTGAGCCTCAAGGAACGATGATAGTCATCGAAGCGAAACATATGTGCATGTGTGGCAGAGGTGTCAAAAAATCAAGCGCCTCAACAACAACTTCATCCGTGCGTGGAGTTTTTGCTACTCAATCTGATGCACGCGCAGAGTTTCTCTCCTTGCTTAATAAATGATCCGGAAGCAACAGTCTGCACGTGATCAGACCCACCAAGAACAATAACGAAGCCGGTAATCTTTAACCTAGAGGATATCGGCTTTTTTTGTTGTGCCGCATAGATTGCAGAATAAAAATAAAAGGGGAATGAAGGAAAAGTAATAAACCCGATGAATTGTTTAATTATGTAAAATTGAAAGGGATCAGAGCCTATTCAAACGCGGTTAAATCCGAGCAGTCAATCTAATCTAAGGGAGTGTAATTATCAATGGAAGAGAACAGCAGCAAGAAAGCAACATTTTACGACGGCTTACAGGTAAGACTCGTATCAGACTTCGAGAAATCTCGTGCTTATTATCGGGATGTGCTTGGCTGCGAGACCAGCGGTTGGGGGCATGCGAATAGAGGCGGAATGAAATTAATTCTTCAGCAGGCAAAGGACAAGAGTGATATCAGGCCCAATCAAGCATCAGCGAAGCGTAATACTTATCCAACAGATTGGACAGGACCTGAATTGGGTTGGGATACCTTTGTTCATGTTGATTATAATGAGTTTGATTCGTTGGTAGAAGAAATGAGAGCGAATGGGGCTAATATTATATTGGGACCTCTAGAAGCCACTCATAGCAACGGTATGCATTTCAAAAATCTCTATATCCAAGACCCCGATGGTTACATAATTGTGTTTGGATGATGATTGTGCAGAGACAGAATTACGACGTGTAACGAGAGTTTTATATAATCAAGCAAAAGACAGCTGCCCCGATGGAATCAGCTGTCTTTGCTGCAAGCGGGCGGTAAGCGGTATTCATCCTTTTAATCGGCGTATTTAACAATCCCCTTTTTGACCAGATAATCCATCTCGGCATCCAAAATATTCTCAACCTTCAATTCGTCTAATTTCACATCGGGGCGGCTAAGCACATAGTCAACTACATCGTCGCCATCAATGCTCACTTCCCCTTTGGCTTCTTTGGTTGCTTTGTCGATAAATATTTGTTCATGTTTAAGCACTAGCATAATATGGTTGGCGTCAATCTTGGTCCGGTCTGCTATGTATTTCACTAGCTCTTGTTCGTTCACTTGGGCGCTCATCTATGGTCATCTCCTAATCGGTTTCGTACTGACATTGTACCATAAGCAACTCGAAAGACAATATTTACATAGGAACAAACGTGCGGTATGAGGTGGAGGTTCAGGATGGGACATGATGTTTTATGACCTTAGCGGGAACCGCTTCTGGGCGATCACGGATTCCAGGTAAGTCGGGAACGAGCTATCAGGTTGGAGGACTGTAGATTTATAAGCAGGAATGATTTATGATTCATTCATACTACATTTATTAGGAGGCGTGTGCTCGTGAGAGAAGAATATGTATTGGCAACGTTGGATAAGCATCGCAGTCGATTGCTTGTATTAGTAGAAGGATGTCCGGAGGATAAGCGTAATGTTGTGCCTACAGGGTTTAACAATAGTATTCATTGGCAGATCGGGCATGTGCTCACTGTTACTGAGCGTTTGATATTCGGTATTGCTGATCAGACTGTGTCGCTTCCAGAGAACTATGTAGCTCTATTCGGGAATGGGACGAAACCCGCGGATTGGAAGGATGAACCCCCAGCTTGGGACATCATAATTGCCCAGTTAAAGGATCAACCTAGTCGAATTCGCGAATCTTTGTCGGGTAAACTAGAAACTCTTGTAAAAGAGAACTTCCTGAAAGCTGAGAACATCGGGGAATTAATCAACTCCAGCACCATTCATGAGGCCAATCACGCGGGAACGATCTCTGCTATGTTGAAGGTACTGAAGTAGATGTATAAAATTTCGACACAGATGAGCAAAAATGGCTCTATCCGAGTGTCAGATGTCGAAGAAATGTACAACTACCACCCAGTATATGGAAAATATCGGGTTATTTGATGCCAATAAGCCCTACTAACCACCTTAGATGTCGAAATTTTATACAACTGGAGGCCAAATCACGATAAAAAAGCCCTTCTGTGTATAAAATTTCGACATCTGGTGTTTGTAGGAAGAAAAAGCTCTCAAGAAGAAGTAACCACACACTACAGCCAAGCTCAAGCCTTAGGCCAGCTTAGCTCCACACCGCGCGAGACCAGCTTGTGCTGGAAGCGTGCCAACTCTGCCTTATTGCTCCATACATCACGAGGCGAAAGCTCGTTCTCCACACAATAAGCCGCCAGAGCACCTGCGGACTCGCCGATGTTCCATTCTACAGGGTGAAGCCGATAACAGCCGTTCGTAATATGAGTGGTACCGATGTTCTTACAAGCAGGCAGCATATTCTTGAGACGCACAGGAATCATGGCCCCCAAAGGGATCTGGAACGGCAGAGAAGGGACGTCGATGTAGTTACGATTCTCCGTACTCGGGTGCAGATCGATATGATAGTAGCCTATTCCTACAGTATCTTCGAACTGCTCAGCACCAGCGTCTCCGCGCGTTGTAGGGCTAATATGCTGCTCCCGCACGGTGAACTCAGCACGAATGCGGCGGGACTCGCGAATATACGGCATCTTGGCTAGCCCATCCTCTGTGCCGACGACATCCTTGCGTAATCGAAGCCCCGGATATCCGATTCCTCCATCAGGGCGCGGAGCCTCAGTCTGCATCCAGTACAGCAGCGATAAGCTTAGTTGCTTGGCGCCTTCCAAATGCTTCTGGCGTTCTTCCGGACTTACATCGATGACTGGCCCTAGCCAATAGTCATTCTGCGGCCAATTCACAACAGTAATATCGCTCTTATAGAAACCAGGCGCATAATGTGCTTGATCAGCGATCCGGCGATAGTTCCACAAGGAGAACATTTGCCCGCGCGGGAATAAGGTGTATTCCACAGGCTGCAGCGTACGAGGACTCGGCGAGAACCAGCTGAGCTGAGGCGCCGGCCAGAAATCCGCCTGGTAGGAACGCCAGAACTCATATTGCTCGGGACGCTCAATCGTATGATCCTCACCCTCTATATAATCCATGGCGAAACAATAGGTGATAGCTTGCATATCGGATGGCATAGCATCCCCGTCAACCGCATTCGGCTCGCCTGTCTCGGCAATGGACTCGGCCCCGGTAACATATTCCGCTCCAACTAGCGGAAGAAGGTCGCCGCACTCCGTCGCGTCCAGGAAATAAGGTCCAGTCAGCGTCAGCTCATGACCGCTTTCCATATTCCTCACAGTCACAGCTACAACTGAATCGCTGCCGTCAGTTTCAGCCGATTCCAGCACGTAACCAGTCAGAATGTTCAGCTGTCCATTGCTCACATAAGGAGCCAGCATCCCTTGCAATACGGCCAACGCTACTCTCGGCTCGTGACTCACGCGGCTCACAATCGCGCTACCCGGATTGAAGAGAGGTTGAGTGGCGGCCGCTTCGGTCAAGGGAAAATGACGCTTGTAATAGCTGCGAACCCCTTCACGAAATTTACGATAAGACAGAGTGGAGCCGTGCTTCTCAATCATATGATGTTCATCCGGCGGAACCGCTTGACTGGTTAGTTGACCGCCAATCCAATCCGATTCCTCGGTCAAGATCACGGTACGTCCTGCCTCGGCAGCAGCCAGAGCAGCAGCACATCCTCCTACACCTCCGCCTATTATAATTACATCTGCTTTTAATGTTGACATTTCATATTCCGCCTTTCATATGTGTTGGAACATCTGTTATTTTTGGAAATCGGAAGGGCTTTTGCCGGTATACTTCTTGAAGATTCTAGCAAAATAACTAGGATCCTTATATCCTAACATATCCGTGACTTCATAGACCATGGCATCCTCTTCTTTCAGCAGTCGTATGGCTTTAATTCTCGATTCAATTCAGCAATTACATTCTAGAATGAATATAATAGAGAGTAATGATATAGCGAGGAAAGGCTACAAACTTTTCTACTCATCCGATACTGAAAGAAAGAATGCATCAGATGACGCTTTTAATATAGGTGACTATATTGAGTCTATTGACGGAAAAACTGGGAAATTTATAGATTACGTCGGTTTGGATATGATAGCTTTTCAAACTAAGGACGGAAATGTTGAAGTAGTAACGATGGATAGAGTGAAAAAATTAAGAAGAGTGGCCATAAAATTATAAAAAAAACCTTTTTATAGCTAGAGAAATCCGTAGTAACATCGTAAATTATTACTTAAAGAGAAAGCGTCAATTAGTCTTCGGACGGAGTTGACGCTTTTGTTTTGACATTCGGGGCATACATGGTTGTACCTTATGAGCATATTATGACACCTATGATTGAGAGTGTGGCGATAAAAAGATCATAAGATTCATTGGATATCCTGATATAAGGGGTAAAGTGAGCATAATATACAGAAGTTTATTCTAGTCCATGTTTGTCCCTTCCAACTCGCAATAGCATGAATAATATAAACTATAACCTCAAATATACGAAAAAGGTGACCTAAAGAATGTCCACTATTATATGTGCTCCGATAATACTAACGAACGTCAGCGGAACGGTAGTTTTCGGGGACGTAAAGAAGATCGCGCCTCAGTCATCAAGCACAACCATCAGTGGCCCAGAAGGCGGTGATTCCACTGCCAGCGCCTCCAATACTAAAGAAAAAAAGAAAAAACCAAGTCCCCCTCAACGTAAACGTTCCTCTAATAGGAGATAACGGTGGCTATCTGAAAGAATGAATGAAATGATGAAACATTTCAACTCACTCAATCCAGATGACGCTCTAGTCCATTGGGACAGTGTAAAGGTGGAATACCTAAAGGGTACTTCAGGTCCTATGGTAGATATCAAGAAATTGATCGACATCATTGATACTCAGATGGCCACATCACTTAAGATATTGCTTACCATCCTATCAAGGCACCAAGGATCAACTGAGACATATAGCTCCGTTAATACCCAGATGTGCAGCTCTAGTAGCATTGAAGTCCCTTAGATATTCAATGATAAATATTCTTTGCTTCGGTGTTAGCCCTTCATCATCAGGTATTTCAGGCTCCGGTTCTTCTACTTCAACTGGTTGTAGGTTAATCGGTACGACTTGATAAATTCGACTCCAGGATTCATATTTAAATACATGTATAAATATGAGAGATGGGCAGGAGGACTGGGGATCAGATGGAGCCATTTACAAAAAGGGTCGTTGAGATTATTAAAGGTATCCCTTCAGGATATGTCATGACATATGGACAGATTGCGGCGGAGGCAGGAAGTCCACGGGCTGCCAGACAAGTAGTGCGGATTCTTCACTCGTTAAGCCGCGCGCATGATTTGCCATGGCATAGAGTCGTGAACGCTCAGGGTGAAGTCGCGATTAAGGATGACGAATCCCGGTTTCTTCAGATCCAATCCCTCGAGGATGAGGGTGTAGAGTTAGTTGGCGCAGGCCGAGTAGATCTGGAGCTGTATCGGTTTCATCCAGAATAATAAAACATTGAAACATTTGAGAAAATTTGTAATTATGAAAAAGGCATGATGTATTAACGATAAAGGTTGTAAAGTGTTTAAGTATTACATTGGACATAAAGGCAGAAGAATCGGAGAGCCAATGACCAAAGAGGACGCACTCCGAGAGTTATTCGAACTTCGAAAAACCTTTAAGCATTTGTGTATCTTAATATATGATGAGAATGATCAATTGAAGGGACAAATTCCTAAGAAGCCTAAATAACTATCGTACTACCAAACCGAAAGGAAGAACTCCATGTATAAAGCGATCATCTTCGACTTGGACAATACGCTTATAAACTATACACAATGTGAATTAGAATCGATGAAGAGAACGTGTAATGATCATAGTCTTTTTAATCAGGATGCTGTGCAATGGGAGCTATTCTGGCAAACTTACTTGGTACATAACGAGCGTTATTGGATCGATTTCGTGACGGGCGGCAGTATTAAGACCATCAATGACGTCCTGAAGTTTTCCTTCCGGGACACCCTTAATTTGGAGGAGATTCTGCACAGCAAGCTATCGGATACGTATTGGAACTACTTTTGTAATACTTGTTTTTTCGAGAATGGGGCGGAGCAATTGCTTGAACATACAAGGGAGAAGTATCAGCTTGGGATTATTACCAACGGAATTAGTTCATCCCAACGAACGCGTCTACGAGCAGGCAATATTGACTCTCTGTTTCAGTCTATTGTCATTTCAGATGAAGTGGGGATAAGGAAACCGAAGAAAGAAATATTCGAAATGGCTTTGAATGAGCTTAACGTAAGTCATAAGGAAGCTTTGTTCGTAGGGGACTCCTTACAGGATGATTATCAGGGCTCTATTAATTCGGGCATTGACTTCTGTTATTACAATAGGCAGAATGTGTCGTTATCGGCGGATGTTAGGCCCAAATACGTAGTCAATGATCTGCTGGATCTGGTTCGGGTTATGGGATTGTAATCAAAACCATGAAAACTTGATTGTTATTCTAAGCTAAACATCATTTGCTCTTAGGAGGGCATATTCCATGGCAAGCTATAATCAGTTCGCAGAACAGTATCACAATATGGTCAAATCGGGAGCGCCGGACAATTCCTACCGTTATATTTTACAACAATTGCAGCAGAATAGTTCGGATCTTAATCATGCCCGAATACTTGATATCGGCTGCGGTCCAGGGGAACTAAGTTATCGGATATCTTTACATGGGGCAGAGGTAACAGGGATTGATCTCAGTTATAAATTGTTGGAATACGCGCGGGAACGTTCGGATCAAGTTACTTGGATACAAGACGATGCTATGCATCTGCATCACATACAGGATTCCACTTACGACTTCGTCGTGTCTAGTGTAATGTTGATGGATGTCCCCGACCACCGAGCTGTTTTCAACTCTGCCTATCGGGTATTGAAGCCTAACGGCATTATGATCTGGGTCATCATGCATCCTTGTTTCCAGTCTCCATTCAGCCATCCTCTGGGTGATGGTTCGAGAAAGGTGATGCAGTATGAAGCTCAATTCTGGAAATCTGAAGGAGTTGGCACGATTCGTTCTACGTTAGGTGCTTATCATCGCACTCTATCTCAATATTTGAATGACTTCATGACGGCGGGGTTCTCTCTGCTTCGGGTGGATGAGCCAGAACGGGATAACAAGACCGTTGATGGGTTACCCTCTCTATTCGCTGCTGTTGGAAGGAAAATTTGAACGGCACGTAGTGGATAAGGAGGACATGTACCGAGCAATCCCCGGGTTCTAATAAATTCCATCCTTTAGAATGGTTTATTATCGTGCAAGGTGGGTAATAACAGTCATGTAGGGAAGCAACATATGAATCTTAAATTAAACCTGAGAGGGGAAGTTGCAGATGGGATTGTTATGGACATTAATTATCGGTGGACTAATCGGTTGGGTAGCAGGAATGTTGATTGGACGTAACGTTCCTGGAGGTATTATCGGTAACATCATTGCCGGTATTGTCGGAGCGTGGCTGGGAACATGGATTCTTGGCGATTTTGGACCTAGCTTAGGCGGATTCTTCATAGTGCCTGCCCTACTCGGAGCTATTGTAGTCGTTCTTATCTTGAGTGCTTTAATGCGAGGCACCAGAAGAGCATAGATTATGGATCGTTTAAAAGACCTGTGAGTCTGCTTAAGAAGCAGACTTGCAGGTCTTTTTTACACTTCAGAGAGTTTAAGTTCTTTACCGTAAGTTTTCTATAAGGGTTCCTCAGTCTGGTGATGGAGGAATGCTTCTTTTATCAAAACCTTTTTCATGACATTTGACAATACCTGGAGCCTACCCTTAGAATAAATGTGTAACCGATACCACAGAGGAATGACCAAACAATTTTACACACAATTATCGCGGAATAAGGGTGGACTAATGGCAACGATTAGGGACGTGGCAAAGCTTGCGGGAGTATCCGTTGCAACGGTGTCCCGGGTACTGAACAAGAACGGTTACGTCAATCAGGACACGAAAGAAAAGGTGCAGCAGGCGATCAAGATGCTGCAATACGAACCAAATACGATGGCCAAAGGATTGGCAAGTCGAAAGACAGAAACGTTAGCGCTCATTCTTCCCAATATTTCCAACCCGTTCTTCGCCGAATTGGGTAGAGCGGTGGAGGATGTCGCACAAACATACGGCTATACAGTGGTGCTCTGCAATTCCGACAACGATACGGATAAAGAGCAGAAATACATCAAGATAATGAAAAGCCGATATGTGGATGGCATTTTATTTGCGAGTCATACATTGCGTACAATTGACGTTGTCGAGTTGAACA
The DNA here is from genome assembly GCF_059692235.1 of Paenibacillus sp. J2R1T-4. NCBI lineage: Bacteria > Bacillati > Bacillota > Bacilli > Caryophanales > Paenibacillaceae > Paenibacillus > Paenibacillus sp. J2R1T-4. The sequence goes on from NZ_JCAUBA010000012.1 coordinate 188,829, forward strand.
AATCAGCAATCCCGCTCGTCGTGTTGGACAGGGCGCCTCTGAACGCCCCCTGTTTGGTTGTACGATCGAAAAACAATGAGGGCGCGAAGCTAGCTGTCCGACACTTGCTGGACAGCGGATGCACAAAAATAGGACACATATACGGTCCTCAGGAAACGGCGACGGCCAAAGAACGGTTAATCGGATACGAGGAGGCCGTTCGCGCGTACCATTGGTATTCGCCTACACTTATGGAACCGGGGCATTTCACGATCAAGGGAGGGATGGCGGCGGCAGAAAAGCTTATTCAACGTCATCCGGATATCGACGGGATATTCGCAGGGAATGACCTGATGGCTTTGGGGGTCTTGAAAAAGCTTCAGCAAATGGGCGTTTCCGTTCCGAATCAAGTTGCGCTTGTCGGGTTCGATGGAATCGATCTGACAACCATCACAGAGCCGGAAATTACAACGGTCGCACAGCCAATCTACGAGCTGGGCGCCTTGTCTACAAGACTTCTTATCAAGAAGATTGAAGGAGCTAGTGTCGATAACGATACTTACGAATGCGACGTTATGCTCATCCCTAGAGGGTCAACAAACAGAACAAGAGTCTAAGAGATTCATGAATAGAGCGTGATGTTCCATGCGATGGAACAGCACGCTTTTTTTATCGGGAGAGCTTTCGCGTCCATACAGCACATGCCGCCAGTAGCAGGCCCGACACTATAAAGACGCCTCGGACTGATATCCATTCGGATGCGAATCCTCCCATAAGCGGCCCGAGCATGCTCCCGAGCGCATACATGCTTGAATTGAGGCTAAATACTCGACTCTCTGCATTCAAAGGTGCATATTTGCCTATCAGTACATTAACGGATGGCAGCAACCCACCCATAAAAATGCCGAGTGCGAACCGAATGGCGATCAACTGCCCAATGTTCTGTACGAAGGCTTGAGGGATACAAACGATTGCGGATCCGAGTAGTGAGAAGAACAAGATGCGTTCTGCACCGACTTTATCTCCGAGTTTACCGAGCAGCGGCGCCGTGATCATGTTAGACACTCCGTTTATGGAACTGATGAGTCCGGCGTAGAAAGCCAACATTCCCACCTGCTGGTTCAGTTGTTGCACGAACAACGGAATGAGCGCAACAGGGCTAAGAAGGGCAAATTGGATCACAACAGTAGTCGAATTCAGCATAAACAGCTCAGGAATTTTAAAGAGCGGACGAAAACCTCCGAGCAAGGGGACTTTCGTCCGCTTTTTCGCATCCGACAAGACGAAATCCTCTTTCACAAAAAGAAGAGCAAGAATGGATGCGATAAACAGAAGCGCTCCTGTGATGTAGAAGATAGGGCGATACCCAAAGTAATCAGCCATCATTCCTCCGAAGAACGGGCCAAGGATCGTTCCTGCTACGATGCTCGACTGCAGTGTGCCCATGGAGAATCCGATTTTTTCCCGCGGTGTGTTCGCCGATAGGAGTGCGATGGATGCTGGGGCAAATCCTGAAACGATCCCATTGACGATGCGCAATAGAAGAAGTTGCCAAGCTCCGCCTGCGAATCCCATCAGTGACATGGCTATGGCCATACCAAAGCCGGAACGGAGCACCATCATTTTGCGTCCGTAGCGGTCAGCCAAATTCCCCCAAATAGGTTGAAATATAAAGGCAGTGAAGAAGTTGGCTGCGAATATGACGCTTGCCCAGATTGCGATTGAATGCTCATTGTGAATGCCCAGCTCCTGCAAATACAAAGGCAGAAAAGGGATAATCATCGTCATTCCGGCATTTGTGAAAAAAAGTCCGATTCCAAGCACTATTAAATTGATTTGCCATCTTGCCATTTCAAGCATCACCCTTGTCATTCAATTGTTCAGTTTTAGTGTTTTTTTTTGCCATTGACAAGCTTTGTTTCAGGACATTATTATATATGTAACCGTTACCTTATTTCAACTACATTGCCTTTTAAATCGATGTATATTGATATGTAACTGGTTACATTTTATATTTTATGTGAGTCTGAGTACGGCTGTGGAAGAAGAACAATGGGGTTTTCAAGAAGAAGTGAAAAGGGTTGGGAGGGGTTCGACAAAAAGTTTTTTATTGGATAGAGAGTAAATGATGACTGTACAGGGAAACTTTTGTAAAAGACATAATTCACTAACAGGAGGTAAGCTTCATGAAAAAAATTTGGGCAATGCCCCTGGCGGCAACGATACTACTGACAACGGTTTTAGCTGGTTGTGCATCCAAAACAGAGGATGGCGGAGCTGGAACACAGGCGGGGAGCGGCCAACCGAAAGAGCTAATCGTGTCAACCTGGGGCTTCAGTGAAGACTTGCTGAGGAAGAACGTATTTGAACCGTTCGAGAAAGCGAACAATGTGAAAATCAAGCTAGAAGTAGGTAACAATGCCGATCGGCTTGGTAAGGTGCGGATGAAAGCGCATCAGATTGACGTTATTATGTTAGCCGAAGGATACTCCGCGCAAGGAATTCAAGAAGGTTTGTTTGAGAAAATCGACCGATCAAAAATTCCGAATATTAACAACCTATACGAAATCGCCCAAGCGCCGAACGGCACCGATTATGGTCCGGCCTTTACAATCGGAAGTTCAGGTATCGTTTACGACAAAACGGTAGCCAAGTCACCGGTAACGTCTTACGCGGATTTGTGGAGAGACGAGTTCAAAGGCAAATTATCGTTGCCCGACATTACGACAACAGACGGTCCGTTTGTCATCGACTTCGCGTCTAAGGTTGCGGGTGCATCAGCGATTGACGCTGACAAAGCGTTCCCGAAGCTTAAAGCAGTTTCTCCTAATGTAGTGAAGTTTTATATGAAGAGCTCCGACCTCGCAAATATGTTCACCCAGAAGGAAGTTGCGATTGCGCCTGTACAGAACTTCGTACTGGCAACAATTAAAAAAGCTAACCCGAATGTAGAATGGGTTATCCCGAAAGAAGGCGGATACGCCGTTCTCAATACAATGAACCTTGTAAAAGGAACCAAGAACAAGGAGCTGGGCGAGAAGTTCATTGATTGGTGGTTAAGTGAGGAAGTGCAGAAGGCGAATGCGCTTGACAAGGTCGACTCTCCTTCCAACAAGAACGTCAAGCTAACGGACCAGCAAGCAGAAGGTCTTACTTATGGCCCTGATTTTATCGGCAAGCTGAATAAGCTGGACTGGAATACAGTCAACAAAAACATGAAATCGTGGATCGATCGCTGGAACCGTGAAGTCATTTCGCAGTAGAGAGATTATCCGTGAGGCGGTCCCTGACGGGCCGCTTCACTAAATTAACGGGTCTTTCTTGAGTTTGAAAAAAGGAAGGTTCGAAGTCAAAGCGAGGTACGAATGAATTGAAACCTGTAACGATCGAATGGGTGGCAGAGAAGCTGGGAGTTTATTTATTCGATACTTTCCAATATTTACATCAGAATCCAGAATTGAGCGGCAATGAATTTGCTACACAGTCGTTCTTGAAGAAGGAATTGGAGCGACTTGGTGTTTCCTATAAAGTAATGGCAGGGACGGGATTATGCGCGGAGATTCGCGGTGCAGCACCTGGGAAGACGATATTGTTGCGTGCGGATATCGATGCGCTGCCGATCCGAGAGCAAACAGAACTTCCGTATGCATCCCTTAACGATGGAGTGATGCATGCCTGCGGACATGACGCGCATATGACAGTGGTCCTGGGTGTAGCCGAAATGCTGCAGGAAACGAAAGATGAATGGAACGGCGTCGTTAAACTAATGTTTCAGCCATCGGAAGAAAAGCATCCCGGCGGGGCAAAACCTATGATTAAGGAAGGCATTCTGCTGAACCCACAGGTCGACGCCGCTATCGGCATTCATACGAACCCATACTTGCCGGCAGGCAAATTCGGGATGAAGGACGGATTCATACTAGCGAATGCGGATCGGTTCTACATTAATTTGATCGGCAAAGGCGGTCATGCGGCAGCTCCTCATGAAGGAGCTGATGCCATTGCAATGGCTGGACAATTCATTGTGTCATTGCAAAATATCGTTTCGCGCCAAGTATCGCCTTACGATAACGCGGTCGTTACTGTCGGTGAAATCAAGGGTGGTTATGCTCCTAATACACTTGCGGATCAGGTATATTTGTCCGGTACGGTACGGACGATGAAGCCTGAAACTCAGAATCTGGCGGAGGAGAGAATTAATCTGCTTTTGGAAGGAATCGCTAATTATTGGGGAGGAACGTTTACTTACGATTATGTGCGAGGATATCCGACCACATGGAATGACAAGACTATGACTGATCTTGTGCGTGCTGCGGCTGTGCAATGTCTCGGCGCGGAGAGCGTGATCGAGTTTCAGTACGGTTATATGAGTGCGGATGACTTCTCTTATATCGCTCAAGCCGTTCCATCCGTGTTTATCGAGTGGGGAACCGGAGAGCAATCGGATGAAGCGATAAACTCTGCCGTTCCTTGGCATAATCCGAATTTTCGCGTCAATCCGGATGCACTGAAATACGGGGTTGCCGTTGTCTCGCAATCGATTCTGAATTATTTGCAAAGGGGACAATAACGATGCAAAAAGTGATTATTGATGTAGATACAGGCATCGATGATGCTCTTGCGCTAATGCTGGCGGTAAAGAGCAATAAACTTGACATCCTCGGCGTGACCACGGTGAGCGGCAATGTTTCACTCGACCTGGCAACCGTCAACACGATGAAGGTGTTAAAGCTGCTGGGCAAAGATAAGGAAATTCCTGTCGTACGTGGGGCAAGCCGGCCACTTGTACGTGATGTGCACTACGAAACGAATGTGCATGGCTCTGACGGGTTGGGCGGAGCTCTTGGTGATCTGGAGGCAAATGCTGCAAGCGTAGGGTTTGCGCCTGACTTCATTATCGAGAAGGCCCGCAAGCATAAGGGAGAGCTCTCACTCATCCTGCTAACGCCGCTAACGAATATGGCTCTTGCGCTGCTCAAGGAGCCGGAGCTCGCGCAATGGGTGCAGGAATTGATTATTATGGGCGGCGTTGTATCCGGACCTGGCAATCTGACTCCGTCAGCTGAATATAACATTTACGTTGATCCGGAAGCGGCGAGGATCGTGTTCCATTCGGGTATCCCAATTACGCTCGTCGGCTTGGACGTCACCCGTAAGGCGCTGCTTCATGAAAGTCATATCGAACAATTGAAAGGAACGGATGTCGGGGAATTCGTACAGGTAAGCACCACGCACTACATCGACCGCTACAGCAAGGTCAACGGTGTCCGGGCATGTGCGCTGCACGATCCGCTCGCTGTTGGCGTGGCTATCGACAAGAGCATCGTGCAGACCCGTAAGCTGTACGTTGATGTGGAAACGCGAAGCGAGCTGTGTGATGGGCAGACGGTTTGCGATTTCCAAAACCGTCTTAACCGCAAGCCGAATGTTGATGTGTGTCTACAGGTGGATCAGGACAAGTTTTTGGACATGTTTGTTCGTAGTTTGCAGCAACAATGATTATATTTAATCGAGGAGAATTAGTGATGAAGAAAGGGTCTGTCTTAGTAGTCGGTAGTCTGAATATGGATTTGGTGACGCAAGTCCGTAACATGCCGCGAATAGGCGAAACGATAAAAGGACATAGCTTTGATAAGATGATTGGAGGAAAGGGCACGAATCAGGCAGTCACAGCCGCAAGGCTTGGTGCAAAGGTTGCCATGATTGGATGCATTGGAAGAGATCAATTCGGCAGCGAAATGCGGATGAATCTGGAACGGGAACGAATCCCAACCGATGGAATCCGAGTTGTTGAGAACGTCTCGTCAGGTACAGCCATGATCATAGTCGATCAGAATGGAGACAATTCGATCATCGTAGCACCTGGCGCAAATCATCATCTTGAGGAGCAGGACATCGAACGGCACCTAGAGATGTTCGAGGGCAGTGATGTAGTCGTGCTGCAGTTGGAAATTCCGCTGAATGCGGTACGTTACAGCATCTCCGCTGCCAAGGGCCTCGGCAAAACAGTCATCTTTAATCCGGCACCCATGCAGCAATTACCTGAGGATTTACTTCGGGATGTTGACTTCCTAATCTTGAATGAAGTCGAAGCCGAAGAGTTGACAGGTATAGCCACCGACGACTTCGATAAGCTTGCCGCTGGGCTCGGTGCGCTCCCATGCAAGCATGTTGTGCTGACGCTCGGTGCGGATGGCGCCGCATATATTCACGAATCTGAATGGAAGCAGTTTCCCGCCATTCGGGTCAAAGCGGTCGATACGACAGGAGCAGGCGATTCGTTCATCGGTGCCTTCGCTAGGTGCATTTCACGGGGTGAGGCTGTGGAAGAGGCTGTCCGTTATGCGATTAAGGTGGCTGCTATTACAGTGACTAAGCTTGGCGCACAAGCTGCACTTCCTACGGAAGAAGAAACGAGGCATTTTGAACCATTATGGGGGGCAGAAAGTCCATGAAGAAACCCGCTTATTTGCTAGTTTTACCTGGAGCGCTGTTCCTGACCATCTTTATGGTCATACCAATAGCCATGATTATTTTTTCTACATTTAACGATGGCGGTCAGTTTAGCTTGGCTGGGTATATTTCCTTCTTTACCGATTCCTACACACTTGGCATCTTATTTACGACTTTGAAGTTGAGCTTGATTTCAACTGTAATTTGCATCCTGCTAGGGTATCCAACAGCCTACTACATTTCACGAACCAAAGCTAGCCGGCGGGGCATTTACCTGGCGCTCGCCATTTTTCCGCTGCTTACAAGCGCGGTCGTTCGTTCGTTCAGTTGGATGGTTACACTCGGCAAGAACGGGTTAATCAACAACTTGCTGATGGACATGCATCTGATTAGCAAGCCCATTCAAATTTTGTATACCGAAACGTCGATCATCATCGGTTTTGTGCATTTGTTCCTGCCACTCATGATCATTTCACTCATAGGAGTTATGGAGAACATTGATGCTGATTTAGTTAAGGCGGCTGCTAGTCTCGGCGCTTCCCGCTTCAAAGCGTTCGTCAAGGTAATTTTGCCGCTAAGTGTTCCGGGCCTTTTGGTTGGGAGTACACTCGTGTTGGTAGGAAGCTTGACCGCATATGCTACCCCGCAATTGCTTGGCGGGAAGAAGAGAGTGTTGGCGACGCTGCTGTTTCAGAATACGATGACGCTCGGTGATTGGAAAACGGCATCGGTCATCGCTACGATTATGATCGTTCTTACATTTGTTTTGATCGGCGTTATTAATTCATTAGCAAAAAAACTGAATCCGAACGGTTAGGGGAGGGTAGAAATGAAGGAAAAACAAACACTTCTCGGTATATTCACGTTTTTTATTTATTTGTTTCTGCTCGGTCCATTGGTCATCATTATCGGAGCATCGTTTGGGCCAGACAATTTCCTGGCTTTTCCTCCTAGTGGTTTCTCGCTCAAGTGGTACGAGAACATTTTTCAGGTAGAGATGTTTTGGAACTCATTCAAGGTCAGTATTGTTGTTGCCTTGATTGGTATATTTATCTCGTTTCTGCTCGGCATTCCGGCGGCCTATGCGCTTAGTCGATTCAAGTTTAAGGGGAAGCAATTTTTCAGTTCCTTCTTCATTTCCCCGATCATCATACCTGGGATCGTATTCGGTTACGGACTGTTGAAATATCTTGTGATCACGTACAAGATTCCGATTTTCCCTGGAGTATTGATTGGGCATGTGGTCATTATGATTCCATATGTAATTCGGGTCATTTCATCCAGTCTGATGAATTTCGATTATTCTGCCGAGGAAGCGGCTATGAGCTTGGGAGCGAGCCGTTTGAAGACGTTTTTTGTCGTCGTGCTTCCGAATATCCGCTCTGGGATTATCGCAGGTATTCTGCTCGCTTTTCTGGAATCGTTCAACAACGTGGATGTCTCGGTGTTCATGACCGGCCCTGGCGTCAGTACGCTGCCGATCAGCATGCTCAACTACGTGGAATATTATTTTGATCCCACTATTGCTGCGATTTCGGTGCTGCTTATGATTATGACTGGCCTGCTCATTGGGGCGATCGAACGGACGCTCGGATTGAGATTTTTCACGAAGTAAAACAAAGGGACGAATCCTTATTAACTGGAGGTATGGACATGCCGCTCATTGAATTGAAGAATATATCGGTCGCATACGACCAGAAAAACCATATCTTGAAAAACTTCAACTTGTCTGTAGAAAAGGGTGAATTTCTGTCGCTGCTTGGCCCTAGCGGCTGTGGAAAAACGACGACTCTACGTCTCATCGCCGGCTTCAACGAGGCAAAGGATGGACAATTCCTGTTCAACGGGAACGATTATACAAAAATCCCCGTTCACAAGCGGAATTTCGGCTTTGTATTTCAAGGCCACGCACTCTTTCCGCATCTTAACGTATTCGATAATGTCGCTTTCGGGCTCAAGCTGAGAAAAACAGATGCTAAGGAAGCAAAGAAGAAAGTGCATGATATTCTGGAAGTCGTCAATTTGAAAGGCTTCGAGGATCGATATCCGGCACAATTGTCAGGCGGTCAACGCCAGCGTGTAGCGATCGCCCGAAGTCTCGTCATTCAGCCCGACCTGCTGTTGTTCGACGAACCCCTCAGCAGTCTCGACGCCAATCTGAAGGTACAGATGCGCATGGAAATTCGCCGCATTCAGAAGGAACTCAAAGTCACAACCGTATACGTGTCCCACGACCAGGAAGAGTGCTTCTCGATTTCGGATAAAGTCGCAATTATGAATAAAGGTGTCATCGAGCAGTTGGATACGCCTCCCGTCATCTATAAGAAACCGCGAACGGAGTTTGTGGCGCGTTTCGTTGGATTCGAGAACATTATTGATATGAAGGCGGCTGAATCTTCCTTCGTTGTAAATGGAGAGGGGAATGAAAAGAAAACAGGTAAGTGTGCGATCCGGCCGGACGATATTGTTGTCGCCCAGCATGACGCAGGGAATAGTGCAGAGAACATAACAGTGGGGAGAGTGAAAGTGACTACCTACCTGGGCCGTCAATATCAGTACGTAGTAGAGACGCCGCTTGGCGAGTTCATTGTCAATCACAGAAGTGAGCAGCCATACGAGCACGGAGAGTCTATCAAGCTCAGCTTTCCCAAGGATAAGCTGGTACCCGTGCTATAACCACACAAGAAGGTGAAATCATTCATGAATGCGGACAAGCTGATCGTTAACGTAAGGGTTTATAACAGTGCGCTGAAAACATTCCGCACAGGCAATGTCGCCATCATGGACGGCAAGTTTTCTTATATTGGGGATAAGGGAACGGAAACGTTTCAAGCTGCAAAGGTGATCGATGGCGAGGGTCGAACTATGATACCGGGCCTGATCGATATTCATCTGCATATCGAAAGCACAATGGTAACTCCGCGTACGTTCTCGCATGGGATCATCCGCTGCGGGGTCACGACCATCGTAGCGGATCCCCACGAGATGGCCAATGTGTTCGGCATCCGTGGCATTCGTGAAATGATTGAGGCCGGCCGAGACTGTACGGTCGATATGTTCTGGGGAATCCCGAGCTCGGTGCCTGCAACCGGTCTGGAAACGACAGGTGGGTCAGTAGATGTAGCGGAAATCGACGAACTGATGCGGTTCAACAATGTGATTTGTCTGGGCGAAGTGATGGACTATGCTGATATGGTAGCTAATCCAGAAGGGAGAACGAATCGGATATTGCGACATTTTCGTACGCATTACCCCCATCTTCCGATCGAAGGGCACTGTCCCAAGCTGGTTGACCTTGAGCTGAGCCAATTCGTATTCGCAGGCATTGATTCCGACCATACTCAGCAGACGGTAGAGGAATTCGAGGAGCGCATCCGAGCAGGCATGTTTATCGAGATTCAGGAGAAATCGATGTCGCCGGAGCTGATCGAACATCTTATTGCGAATGACCGAAGCGAGCATTTTTGTTTCGTAACCGACGATGTCATGCCCGATACGTTCGTGGCGCATGGTCACTTGAATCATCTGGTGCGTAAGGCGATTCGTATGGGTATGAAACCGGAAGCGGCTGTATACGCGGCTACAATGACCCCAGCCAAACGGATGAACCTGCACGATCGAGGGCGGATTGCGCCGAAACGGGTCGCGGATTTCATATTACTAGACGACGTCGAAGGGTTTATCGTTGGGGAAGTGTATAAGAATGGCGAGAAGGTATATGACGCGCGTGAGCCTTACGAGGAAAAATCGGTTGAAATGCAGTTTCCGGCTGATTTCTACCAGAGCGTCAAGCTGAAGAAAGCGGATGCGGCCGATTTCAAGGTTTCCGCACCTCGTGAAAACGGAGAGCTGAAATGCCGCGTTATCATGGTAGGGGACGGGTCGACATTTACGCGAGAGCAAGTTGACGTCTTGCCAGTAAATGAGCGCGAATTGATGTGGGAGCAAAGCCCGTATGCCTTAATTGCAATCATGGAAAGGTATGGGAAGAATGGAAATCGGGCCTACGGCCTTGTTGGCGGAGACGCAATCAAGCGGGGCGCCATTGCAACCACATATGCGCATGACAACCACAATTTGCTTGTAATCGGGCAAAACAAAGCAGATATGGTGCTGGCTGCGAATTTGGTCATCGAACGCCAAGGCGGCTATTGCGTGGTAGAGAACGGAGAAGTACTATCCTTTCTCCCGCTTCCGGTCGGCGGCATCCTGTCTGAGGCTCCACTCGATGAGCTTGCGGAAGCGACCGGCCAGCTGCGGGAAGCAATGAAACGGCTCGGCTACCGTCACTACAACCCCATCATGTCGCTTAGCACGTTGTCCTTGCCCGTAAGTCCAGCCTTCAAGATCACCGACTTCGGCTTGATCCGTACGAAGGAAGGAAAGGTTGTGGATTTGTATGTACAGGAATGAACAAGGCGGCCTCGGCCGCCTTCCTCGCGTTAAAGTACTCGCTCTCGGCGGCACGATAGCTGGGAAAGGAGCCGACACCGGCCAATTAACGCAATACGAGGCTGGGGTGATCGGCATTGAACAGTTGTTGGAAGCGGTACCGCAAATCACCAAGCTGGCGGATATTAGTTGGTCCCAGATCGTCAATATTCCCAGTTTTGCTATTACGGACGATATTTGGCTCGCCCTATCCGAACAAGTGAACGAGGAATTGAGCAGCAAGGCGTGCGATGGAATCGTCATTACGCACGGAACCGATACGTTGGAAGAAACAGCGTATTTCCTCAACCTTACAATAAACAGCGGGAAGCCCGTCGTAGTGACTGGGGCCATGCGGCCCGCTACGGCATTAAGTGCAGACGGCCCGCTGAATTTGTACAATGCAGTCGCCCTTGCAGCAAGCGCTGAGGCAACCGGAAGGGGCGTCATGATTACTCTGAACGACTCGATAGGCTCTGCCCGAGACATGTCCAAACAACATGCGACTGCAGCTGACGCTTTCGGTTCGCGTGATTTCGGACTGCTCGGGTACATGGTGGACGGCCTTCCGCGTTTTTATTACAATAGCACTCGGAGGCATACGACGTCTGCGGACTTTAACACTATAGGGCATCAATGCCTGCCGCGGGTCAATATTTTGTACGGACATTCTAGCCACAGCATACGGGATTTGGTTAAAGCTGCTGTTGCGGCTGGTGCGAAAGGCATCGTGCACGCGGGAATGGGCAACGGCGGCATGTTTCCAGAGTCCCGCGAGGCACTGGCGGAAGCAGCCGATAGCGGTGTAGTGGTAGTAAGCGCATCCCGTACTGGAAGCGGTCTTGTAACGGCCAAGTCTGCCGATCTGCAGAGCCGTTTCGTTACAGCTGATAATTTGAACCCGCATAAAGCCCGAGTTTTACTGATGCTCGCCTTGACACAAACGAGTGATCCTGCACTCGTACAAGCCATGTTCGACATCTATTAAGATTCGAATCCAAATACTTAGCAGGGTGGGAATATTGTGAACAAATGGACCTCAGCCTCGTTTTGGCTCGCAGGTATACAATGGTTGTTTTTTCTGTTTGCCAATACGGTCGTCGTGCCGCTTTCCATAAGCGCTGCGTTCGGTTTTTCTCCTGAGCTCGTCGCATCCATTGTGAAGGTCACGTTCGTCGTAACTGGTATTGCAAGTATGCTGCAAGCATGCTTCGGGCATCGTTACGCTTTGATGGAAGGGCCTGCAGGCCTTTGGTGGGGACTCATATTAAGCCTTGTTGCGGCAGCTCCTTCAATGGGGATGAGTCTCGGTGAGCTGGGTGGTGCGCTATCGGTTGGGATTATAGCAGCCGGGGCGGTTACTTCGCTGCTAGGAGCGCTTGGTTTCGGCACTTTCTTGAAAAAAGTGTTTACACCGATTGTCATGTTCGTGTACTTATTCCTTCTTTCCTCTCAATTGATAATCGTCTTCTTCCGAAGTATGACCGGCCTTTCCGAGGGGGGCCGAATTGACATGCCGGTCACTGTACTGTCGATAGCGATCGCTCTGCTTGTCGGCTGGATCGGCATTAAAGGAAAGGGCAAGCTTGGCAACTTCTCGATTTTGATTGGTATGGTGGCCGGTTGGGCAGCTTACATGATCCTGTTTCCTGAACCTTCCGGCGGTGCCTCCATTCAGGGGACAGGTTTTGAGTTGAAGCTATTCCCATGGGGGGCACCGAATTTGGAGATCGGGATTATCATCGCGGCCTTGCTAGCCGGCTTGATCAACATGACCAATACTACTGTAGCCTTGAACGCGGCGGACAAACTGTACGGCAAGGTCATCTCGGATTCGCAGTATAAACGGTCTTATCATTTGACCGCCTTCCATTCAGTATTGTCAGGACTGCTTGGTTTGGTCCCATACGGCCCTTATACATCGTCGATCGGTTTTCTGGAGAGCACCAAAATGCTGGACAGATGGGCTCTTGTGCTCGGAGGGGGGATGTTTGTAGTGCTTGGCTTCGTCCCAGCCTTAGGGACGTTTTTTGCCTCGATGCCGGTTAGCGTGGGAGGAGCGGTTCTCTTCATTGTTTATATGCAATTGTTCGGAACGGCGTTCCGGAATTTGCACGGCTTCTCATTCAATCCGAAAACCGTGTACCGGATGGCGTTACCCGCCATGCTGGGTATCTGCATTCTGAACGTGCCGCCGGATGCGTTTGCTACACTGCCTGATCTAGTTCGCCCCATTGTCGGAAATGGATTGTTGATGGGTGTTGTAGTGTCCCTCATTCTGGAGAATACAGTCCAATGGTCGCGGTACGAGTGAAGATAGAATTTCTCCGGACCATTGAAGGGAGCATCGGTGCAGATGCCGGTCAACAATAAACATTTACGCTTGCAAGTGCATATTCAACTATCTACAATGAAGCGTATAGCCTGATGATTCCGTGTGATAAGAATGTAGGAGGACCTGATGATGGTGAAACGATTTTTTCGGCAGACGACCTTCAGAAAAAAACTGTTTTATTACTCACTCCTCATCAGTATTGTCCCTGTTCTTATTTTGGGCTCTATCTCCTCATGGATTTCATCCCGCACGGTTCAAAATGAAGTCAACAATAATCATCAAATTATTCTGAAGCAGGTGCAGGAGCAGGTCGATCAAATTCTGAATTCGTTAGATAAAGCTTCCGTTCAGATTGCAACCCATCTATCCGTTGTCAAATCAGTTGAGATTGGCCCGTCGGTTCAGAACCTCAACGAGACGATGGACATGATCAATGCGCTTCAAATTCAAAGAAGCCTTTCCGATTTTCACTACGACGCCTCTCTTTTATTCAGCCATTATGATAAAGTATACTCCACACGCTATGGGTTTATTGACGTAGCTGAATTTCCCTATAAAGATGTAATTAAACTCATACAAATCCGTTATAACTCTACGGTGTTTATTCCTCCAGATACATTTCCGAATCAGCATGAATTTCTATTGCTTCGTCCTGTTCCGATCTTGTTCGACGATGTGGTTAACGGAATTATTGTCCTTCACTTGGATTCTTCCCGATTTACATCTTTATTGAATCAGGTTCAGTTGGGGAATGACCGGAAGCTATTTATTTTGAATGAACAAGGCGTTATTATTGCGGGTCAGGAATCAGCGGAAATTGGAGAGAAATTGGCGACAACATCGGAGCTCTACCAGATTTGGAACGAATCCGATAACCGACTGAAATCACTGCAGATGGACAAAGTCAATTACAGCTTATCCGTGCAGAAATCGGACTATAATGATTGGACTTACATTGCGTTGGTCCCTATCGCTCAATTAGAGCAGCAAGCCTACTTCATCCGCAACGTTACATGGGCGATCGTCAGCATCATTATTTTATTATGGTTGTTCGTTGCAATGATTGGCTCGAATCAGTTGTATAACCCGGTTCGAAGGCTGTTGGGAAAAATATCGGACGGCAAAGAAGTAGACGGACTGGAAGCGATCGATTCCTTTATTCAAAAAATAGTCGTTACCAACGAACAGCTTCGCTCCAAGTTAGGCGAGCAGCTGCCCTATATCAAGGACTCGTTCTCTCTTCAGCTTATGAGAGGAGAACTGTCCAACAGTGAGATTATGCAAAAGTCGGCGGCGCATCACATTACACTGCAAAATCCATACGTTTGCGTGTTGTTAGTGGATATGGACGGATTTTACGTGTTTCAGAAGCAATATGACGAGAAAGACCGATCTTTGCTCATGTATGCTCTTCGCAAGATGGTGGAAGAAATTGTTGAAGAAAGGCTATCTATAGTCACAGTTACAAGTACGCTCGGTCAAATCGCAATTGTGACGGAATCCGGCAATCCCGCCCTCGAACCTGAACTGCACGATGCTGCTGTGGAAATATTGGCAAGAGTGCGGCAATATTTCACATTTACCGTAACCGTATCCTTGAGCTTGAAACGGCAAGGATTGACAGGTATTCCGATCGCATTCCGAGAATCCTCGGAGCTGCTCGGGTACCGGCTGCTGTTGGGAGATGACCGACTGATTACACAGGATGATATTAAGCCTTCCGTGCAGCAGTCCAGAATGACGCTTGTCCGTTGGCAGAAGCAGATTGTATCCAGTCTGGTCAACGGCCAGCAGGAAGAAGCGGAAGCCGTATTGAAGGAACTGGTCAAGTCGTTGCCGCAGTATATTCATAGTTCAGAGACTGTACTAGGTTTATTCGCTTACTTAATCGGAGAGCTGGAATTCTTAATCGTAGACTCCGGCGGGGAAACGAGCCATTTATTAGATGACGATCCCTACAAGCAATTGTATGGAATGGATACGCTAGGGCAAATTACCGAGTGGCTGACTGAATCCGTCTTTCCCTCCATCATCGGGTATATGCAGGGAATGGACAAACAGAAGAGGATGGTCCAGCAGGCTTTGCTGTATACGAAGGAGCACTATCAGACCGATCTATCCTTGCAGCAGACAGCCGATCACTTGAACGTGCCGCATTATCAATTGAGCAAGGCGTTTAAAGAAGTGACGGGCATCAATTTCAGCGACTATGTGATTCGCCTGCGCATCGAGAAAGCGAAGGAATGGCTTGTTCATACCGATATGGAGCTGAAGGAGATTTCTGAGAAACTGTCTTACGCTACTGTCCAAAATTTATCTCGTATTTTCAAACAAATGGTCGGGGTTCCTCCCGGTCAATATCGAAAGCAGAACCGGATTTAATCCGTTGTATAGGCACAAACAGCCTTTGCAGCGAATCCATTCATTTTATCTCCTTCGGGACCCCTCCAGACTACGGTCTGGAGGGTTTTTTTCTTTATTTACCGATTTGTATCTTTTGTAGCAGGGTGCTCAACAAGTGAGCATTGCCCCTGTAAGCGGTAGGCCGTAGATTAAATAGCAAGCCAAGGTTACGGGAACCTACAGGGGGGCGACGGGGTAAGTCGTTTAAAGAATCAGAAAGGAACTATTGAACTTATTGAACTATTGGAGTGAACATTTTGCAAACGCATTCTTGGGAAATGGAGGAGGATATATGGCCTACTTGCTGCAAGACTTGAATGAGAATGGAATTCCACCGTTGCTGAAAGACGTGACTTCAGCCGAACAATGGAATCAGAGACACGAATCTATTCGGCGCACATGGTTGGATTATATTAGAGAGCCAACCGAACGGTCGTCGCCTTCATACGAAGTGATGTCGACAACGACCTTCGAGGATCACACTCGTCTTCACATTCGCTACCTTACGGCTAATGACGATGGAGTGACCGCATTGCTGCTGCTTCCGAACGAAGAGGTGCGGAACGCTCAGCCTAATCGTCGACTTCCAGCTATCATGGCGCTGCATCCGACTTCTTCAAATGGCAAGGAAGATGTTGCGACAGCGGAAGGGCGTGATAATCGCCGATACGGCCTGGAGCTCGTCCAACGAGGTTACGTTGTACTGGCACCTGATACGATCACAGCCGGAGAACGGATTACGACGAAAGCATTTCACACGGCTGACTTTTATGAGCGTAATCCCGGTTGGACGGCAGTAGGTAAAATGCTTGTTGATCATCTGTATGGCGTTGATCTTCTATGTTCGCTTACTCAAGTCGATCCTTCGCGAATCGGGGCCATCGGACATTCGCTTGGAGGCTATAACAGCTTTTTCTTAGCAGGTCTTGACTCCCGGATCGGTGCCTATGTATCCTGCTGCGGGTTTTGTACCTTCACGGGGGACCCGACACCTGAGAGATGGGGGAAACGGGACTGGTTTTCGCATATTCCGCGACTGTCCGAGGATCTGGATAAGGGAGAAGTCCCTTTCGAATATCATGAAATCGCAGCTTTGGCCGCTCCGATTCCTGCTTTTTTTTATAGCGGCCAACAGGACAACATCTTTCCTAATTGGAAGTCGTACTCCGAAGGAATGGAAGATTTGTTCCGGTTGTATCAATTTCTTGGAGTGGAAACGTCCTTCCGATATGTGTTAACGAACGGCGCTCACGATTTCCCAAGTGATGTCCGTGAGATGGCGTACCAGTTCCTGGATCGTCACCTGCAAAATCAATAATTAATAGGGGGCAACTGTCTGCAATGAAAGAATCGCATGTTCAGACACAAGGAATCAAATTGGTTCCCGGACGATGGGATCGATTAAAACGGAGGATGTTGCGAGAGCGGTTCATCTATCTTTTGATGCTGCCGGGCGTGCTTTATTACATCATCTACCGCTATGTTCCAATGGCGGGTTTAATCATAGCTTTTCAAGACTTCAATCCTTTTAACGAGAGTATTTGGACGAATGAATGGGTGGGCTTCAAATATTTTATAAGGATTTTTGAAGACGCTGAGGTTATCAAAGTCATATGGAATACGCTGCAAATTTCTTTCCTTCAAATATTTATGGCCTTTCCGATTTCGATCATATTGGCTTTGATGCTTAACGAAGTGAGAAATGAGGCGTATAAGCGCATCATACAGTCCATGGTTTATTTGCCTCACTTTTTATCATGGGTCGTCGTCGCTGGTATATTTATCGTCTTTTTACGGGGCGAGGGCTTAATCAACAAGTTCCTTGTCGATTACTTAGGAGTTAGCGCCATCCCTTTTCTAACGGACCCGGCCCTTTTCAAGCCTGTCATTATTTTGCAGGTGATTTGGAAGGAATCAGGCTGGAGCACAATCATTTTCCTGGCGGCACTCGCCGGGGTCAATCCTTCGCTTTATGAAGCGGCTGTAATCGATGGAGCTAATCGCTGGCGTCTCCTGTGGCATGTGACGCTGCCTGCCATTCGAAGTGTCATTATCATCTTGTTTATTCTTCGTCTTGGCAATGTCATGGATACAGGTTTCGAACAAATCTTTCTCATGCTGAATCCATTCACGATGGAAACAGGGAACGTGTTGGATACTTACGTGTACTACAAAGGCATTCAGCAGGGCGATGTAAGCTTTGCTACGGCTGTAGGCATGTTTAAAGGATTAGTAGGACTAGTGCTGGTTATGCTCGCGAACCGAATCGCCAAAAAATTCGGTGAAGATGGCTTATATTAGGAAAAGGTGTGACTTCATACATGATAAAACGAACTCTTTCCGACCGATTCATCGATGGTATTAACGTAGTTATCTTGTTTATCGTGGCCGCTACGATGTTGTTTCCATTCCTGCACATATTCGCAGTTTCCTTTTCTTCGCTTAGGGATGTGCTTGAGAGGGACCTGATTATGTGGCCGCGTGAGTGGGTGAACGATGCCTATCAAACGATTCTTGCCTCCAAAAGCTTCACTCGCTCGCTCGGTGTAACGGCATATGTAACGATCGTAGGAACGATAGTTAATCTGTTTTTTACCGCTACCATAGCTTATGGACTCACTCGTAACGTGTTGGGTCAGCGTGTCATCATGCTGATGGTGGTATTCACGATCTTGTTCTCTGCAGGGATGATTCCGACTTACCTGATCGTAAAAGAAACGGGACTTATTAACTCCCTATGGGCATTGATCATTCCCACGGCCATCAGTTCCTTCAACCTGATTGTCATCAGACAATTTTTTCTAAGCATCCCGAACGAGCTGAACGAAGCTGCCTTAATCGATGGTGCAAATGAATTGAGAACATTTTGGTCCATTATTTTGCCCCTCTCCAAGCCTTCACTGGCTGCTTTCAGTTTGTTTTATGCCGTAGGCCATTGGAACACTTATTTTGCAGGTATTCTCTATTTGAACGATCCTTCGAAATGGCCCATTCAGGTTATTCTCAGGCAGATCGTAATTGTCAACGAACCTACAGCAGCACTAGGCCAGGAAGTCATGTTAATGATGGAAAATCCGCCTCCGCCTATCACCATTCAGATGGCAGCGATCCTGCTTGCTACACTTCCGATTCTTATCGTGTATCCATTCCTGCAAAAACATTTTGCCAAGGGGGTGATGCTCGGTTCGGTTAAAGGATAGCAGTCTGAACTACTGTAAGGAGCAATCCATGCAATTCAGGGAAACAAACGATGTAAATTTAACTTTTTGGAGGGTGTCACTATGAAAGGGAAAAAACTGGTCGTTTTAACTATGGCTACATCCATGGTGTTAGCTGCATGCAGCTCAGGAAACAGCAAAGATCCGAAGGATACAGCAAGCGGAAGCAGTCCAACACCAGCAGCAAGTCCAACTGCCAAGGTTGATAAAAAGCACGTGATCACCGGTATCACATACGTATTCGGTAATCCGGCTCCAGTAAACGGGGTTGGCCAAAAAGCTCTAAACGAAAAATTTAACGTAGATTACAAGGTAGATAAGGTCCCACAGGAAAATTTTGTAGAGAAGCTTACTGCCGTAGTCGCTGGCGGCGACATACCGGACATGATCGGTTTCCGTCCGAACGATTTGACTTTATTCCAGAAATGGGCGAAGCAAGGCGCATTCCTGCCGATTGACGATGCCATCATTAATAAATACGAATCCTTCAAAGCCGTTCCAAAAGAAGTGTGGGACCAATTCAAAGTAAACGGTAAAATATACGGTATCCCTTCGTGGGCGCCAATGGAAGGAAATTCCTTTATTATCCGGAAGGACTGGCTCGATAGCCTTGGACTCAAGGTGCCGACAAGCTACGAGGAATTGAAGCAGGTATCTATTGCTTTCACGACTAAAGATCCAGACAAGAATGGCAAGCAGGATACGTATGGTCTTGCAATGGGTCAGAACATTAACCCGGACTTTGCTATGGGACCTTATTGGCAAGCCGGAACTTGGTATCACAAGGATAAGGATGGAAACTTTATCCCAGGCATTATGTCCCAAGGGCGCAAGGAGCTCGTTCAATTTTTTGCTGATTTGAATAAGGAAAAGGCGATCACCCCTGACTTCGCAGTGTTGAACTGGGCGGATACGAACAAAGAATTCTACTCCGGTAAAGCCGGCGTGTTCTTAGTCGCTCCGCGCGGGATGTCGCAAGCTTACATGGAAAGCTTGCTAGCCTTAAATCCGGGTGCGCAATTCGCAGTTCTAGCCCCGTTCAAGCAGCCAGACGGTCACCAAGGCTTCCTCTCAGGTACAGGTTATGCCCGCTTCAATGCACTCAGTGCCAAGCTGTCCAAAGATACGGATAAGCTGGCTAAAGTTCTGGAAATGCATGATTTCACAAGAAAGTTCTATCCAGCTGCTCAACAAAACGCGAAGAATAAAGATCATGACTTTTTCTATGGCGGAGAAGGTGTTGGGTATAAGGTGGAGGGCGGCAAGCGCGTCATGTTGAAGCCGCAGGATGGTCTGGATCCTTCTGTGTACTTCCAGGACCCGACGAATTGGGTGCCAACAGGCACGGATCCGGAATTCGAGGCAGCCTACACAGAGCCGAAGCTGATTCAAGCAACTAAAGACTTAATGGCGCTTAATAAGCAAATGAAGCATTACTACCCGCCGAACTATGGCATTATTTCGGAGACGGAAACTACGAAGGGCGCAGAATTGAATACCTTTATGCTCAACGAACAAACGAAGATGATCGCCGGCCAACGCCCAATCTCTGACTGGGATGCCTTGGTACAGGAGTACCTGAAACGTGGAGGAACACAGATTATCAAGGAAGTGAACGACGGCATCAAAGAGCGCGGCTATAAAGATCTGGTCTGGAAATAAACACTTGCATGGATAGAAGCGGATCGGGCTAATACATTTAGCCTGGTCTTCTTCTATGTTATTGCCGCGTCTCGATTCGATCAAAGCTTCATGATATGATTAAGTGGTGCTAAGTGATCTGAGTTTAGGAGGTAGCTTTAGCAGTTTTTCAAACATGGAGAGGGGTATATGCAGTGATATATTCGAAATGGGGTAAGGTAGTCATAAGCACACTATTATGCTCGAGCCTTATTGCCTGCTCGTTAAGTTCCAAATCAACTCCACCGGCAGATTCAAAAACTCAGCCGGAGCCGGGTAAACAGAATAAAATGACCGTCTCCTCGATCGCATTCATCTTCGGCAATGTTCCGCCTGCGGACGGAGTTGGCTTAAAGATGATTAATGAGAAATTTAATATCGATTATAAGCCGAATCTGGTCGTGCATTCCGATTATTTACAGAAGTTAAGCGCTACGATCGCATCAGGCGATCTTCCAGATATTATTGCCTTGCAGAATGCGGACTCGAACTTCTACAAGTGGGCCAAACAAGGCGCTTTTCTACCTATTGACGAGTTCATTAACAAATATCCTACTTTAAAGGCCGTGCCCGACAATGTATGGAATGCGCTTAAAGTGAACGGCAAAACGTACGCCATGCCGCGTTATTACCCGATGAACTACTCGCTTACCCCTGTCATTCGCAAGGATTGGCTCGACAAACTGGGACTGCCGGTTCCGACCAATTACGAAGAGTTGAAAAAAGCTGCGCTTGCCTTTACGAAGAACGATCCGGACGGAAACGGGAAGAATGACACCTACGGCATTGCGATTGGTCAGAGCATTAATCCTTCTTTTGCAATGGGGGCCTATTGGGATACGGCGTTTTATCATAAAAACAGTCAAGGTCAATATATAAATGGGCTTGTAGGAAAAGGACGTGAGCAACTAGTCGGTTGGCTTGCTGACCTTTACAAGGAAGGGGCAATTACGAAGGATTTTGCCTTTTATAACTGGACGCAAACGAACAAGGAGTTTTATTCGGGGAAAGCGGGCATCTTTATTGGCGCAGCGAGCGGCATGAGCGAAGCGTATATGCAGACACTGCTTGATATAAGCCCGAATGCCCAAATTGTTCCGATTCCTCCATTTCAGGCGCCGGACGGCTCAAAAGGCTTTACATCAGGAACAGCCTATCAGGGTATTGTAGCCCTGAATGCGAAGCTTGCGAACGAACCGGAAAAGCTGAAGCGGGTATTGGAGATGAGCGAATTTGGCCGTCAGTTTTATCCATTTGAACAACGAAATGCAGGGAATAAGGACTTTGACTGGTACCGCGGGAAAAGCGGCTTAGGGTACTCTGTTAACAACGGTGTAATCGAATATCAGCTTCAAGAAAAAGGGATGGCCCCCTTCGATTATTTTGCCGACAGACAAATGTGGGCTCCGAATGATAAAGCCAATGGATATTCGAAATCGTATAAAAATCCGAATTTACGGGAGCTGACCGGCGCGTTAGAGAAAATGCATGACGAAACCAAACACTACTACAATCCCTTTAACGGTGTATTCTCCCCGACCCAGGCGACCAAAGGAACTGAATTGGAGAACAAGCTGTTAGCAACGCAAACGAGAATGATTGTAGGCGATATTCCAATGTCAGATTGGAATAAAATGGTGGAAGAATACATGGACAACGGCGGAATGCAGCTCACAAATGAGATTAACAGCGCATTGAAGGAAGCGAAGCTGATGGGATATTGGCAATAGACCACTAGGATGAAGAAAAGCTCTTGCGCTAGGCAAGAGCTTTTTGTCCTGGGGTTCCCGCAAAGGGGCTTCGTCGTGGTATAAGCTTCGAAAGCCTCATGTACTTTGTGGGGTGATTTTGGACTTGAGCGTGAAGATGTATGTGGACTGCCTAAAGGAAATTAGTGGGTAAATACATGACGATCAATTGTAATCATCATGGGACGTTTCTTGCTCCAAGACGATGTGGCTATCTTGGGATTATAATAGTAGAGTGCGCCGTTCGTGGGATCAGATCCATTCAATGCGGCTTTTGCCGCTTCGTATGCAGACTGATTGGGCGTCAAATAATATTGTCCGTCTTTGACTGCTGAGAACTGTCCTGGTTGGAAAATAACTTCCGATATTGAATCGGGAAACTTTCCAGATTGAACCCTGTTCAGCACAACCGCGCCAACCGCAACCTGTCCCTGGAACGATTCCCCTCTGGCTTCCGAGTGAATGATTCGCGCCATTTGCTCCAGTTCATCATTTTTTGGATCTGGGGCAGCCGCTTGTTGCAATAATGCTATCGTATTACTGTCCGCTTTGCCGTTCACCGGTAAGCCGGAATTTTTCTGAAACTTCTTAACTGCGTTGTAGGTTACAGAGCCGTAGTAGCCTGTTATTCCTACTTTGAATAATCCAAGGGTGCTTAGACGCTGCTGCAGATCCAACACATGCTCGCTTTTTGAACCCTTTTCTAATGTTAGGGCATGCGCAGAGTTGGATGTAGCCGTAAGACCGAAGGAACAAATTAATAACATGATGAGTACGGAGCCTTTCTTCATCGTTGTGAGACAACCTCCTCTTTCTTCTACTGGCCGTATTGAAACTTACGGCATAATAAATTGAAGGACGTTCATCCTACCCGGGAAGTCACCGTACACGCTCAAGCCTAAATGGGGGACAGCACTTGGCTGTTCTAATACTGTTCGCATATACAAGCTAATTTGGGACCGTAGACGCGGATGGTAAGGACTGGGGGACTAGAATTTTGCATGTCCGAGTTGCATAAGTTAGACTTAAATTGAGGTGGGCTTATGCGAAAAGGTTGGATATTTGGAATAGCGGTGCTCGTATGGTGCTCTCTGATTTATAACGTTACAGCCTCACCAGCGGCCACTAGCAAGAACACGAGCTCCATCATAAGATCAGAAATTAACGTCTCGCCAGTAACGATTCGGAAGATTAATATCGTGGTCCGCAAAGCGGCCCATGTGACATTATTTGGAGTGCTTGCTGTGCTCGTGCAATTAGCTCTCTGGAAGAGGCCGCAAGCTGCGCTCATCTCTTGGTTATTTGCTACTCTATGTGGAGCAGCGGATGAAATTCATCAAGTGTTTGTGCCTAATCGTACTCCGTCATTGATCGATGTGGGGATTGACTCGTTGGGTGCTTGCGCGGCCTTATTATTGTTTCATCTGGTATTTAAACTGGGTACTAGTATAATACGAAAGTCCGATGCGGATTTTTGAGAAAATGGTACAATTCTACCTATAGGACTAACACATCACCATACGATAACGGCAAAATCGCTGAAAAGCGGTGACGCAAAGCTAGAGGGGCTTCATTGGTGCAACCAATATGCCAGCCAGCTACCGAAAATCGTAACCTCGCGAATAGGTCAATGTGAAAAGAGGAGGCATCTAGATGATTCAAATGTGGCATTCATTTTGGATGAATTACAATGGAGTATTGCTGGATAGCTGTAATTGTGAGAAAGAACGAGCAAGATTAGTCGATAAAATTATGTATCACCGCATGAAAGTCCATATTTGAACAAAAAAGCACCCTTCGAAGGGTGCTTTTTTGTTACGGTGTTACAATGGACTCCGCGAGCCCGCAACTCTCATAAGAAAAGTAGAACAAGAGAGGGCAGGAAGATGGAGTGGAGAAACGAAGTGTTTGCCTTTGTACTTTGATTCTTTACTCCTTCAGCGATCCAAGCATTGCTCCTTTGACAAAATACTTCTGCAGGAACGGATAGACGAGCAGAATCGGAATCGTCCCGAACAAAATGATGCCTGCTTTCAACATTTCAGGGGTAGCTGGCCGAGACAGATCAACGGTGCCGACCTGAGAGAAGGTGCCCAGGTTGTCCTCGATAACCAAATTACGAAGCAGCACCTGAATAGGGAGCAATGATTTCGTATGAATATAGATCAGCGCGCTAAAGTAAGAGTTCCATTGTCCAACTGCGTGGAATAAGGCAATTGTAGCAATGACAGGCATGGACAGGGGGATCGCGATCCGCAAATAAATACTGGCTTCCCCGCAGCCGTCAATCTTACCAGCATCGAAGAGCTCACTCGATATACCTTGGAAGAAGGTTTTCATGATAATGACGTTAAACGCTGTAAGAGCACCAGGAACCATAAGCGCCCATAACGTATTATCCATCTGCAGAGAGCGGACCACAAGGTAGCTTGGGATCAAAGGTACGGAGAAGACGAAGGTAACAATTATCCCTTTTAGGACCAGACGGCGGAAGGGCATTCTGGATCGGGAGAGGGAGTAAGCGATCGTCGATGTTAGAATAAGCGCGATGACGGTTCCGAATACCGTGATGTACACACTCACACCCAATGCACGCCAAAGGGAATCCGTAGCAAATATAGTTTTGTATACTTGTACATTCCAGTCTTTCGGCCAGAAATACACAAGCTTGGCTCCCACATACTTCGGCCCGCTTAACGAAACGGCTATAAGATGCACGAGTGGAGCAACCATGGATAAACTCACGACAATTAGCAGCATATTATTCGACCAATTGAACAGCCGATCTGACTTGAAGGATGGCATACCCGGCCCCTCCCAATCCATAATTTTAGTCCACCAGCACTCTCGATTTATTCAATCAATAGATGCTTTCACCTGTCGTTTTTTTGCTTAACTGATTGAGACCAATTATAAGGGCAAGGCCTATCACCGATTTGAAAATACCTATGGCGGTCGTATAGCTGAATTGTGCTCCTAACAGACCGACCCTGTATACATATGTGTCAATCACCTCACCCACATTACGGACCAACGGATTGATGAATATGAGCACTTGCTCCACATTCGTATCCAACACACTTCCGATGCGAAGGAGGAACAGCACTACGATGGCGGGTAACAGCGAAGGGAGCGTAATAGACCACATCTGCCGCCAGCGTCCTGCTCCGTCGACCATAGCTGCCTCGTACAAATTCGGATTGATGCCTGCGAGCGCTGCCAAATAAATAATCATGCCCCAACCCGCTTCCTTCCAGATACCGATTGACACCAATATGCCTAGGAAATTGTCAGGGTTCGTCAAAAAGTCTTGAGGGTTCAAGCCGAAATTTTTCAGGATGGTGTTCACAAACCCGTCCATTGCCAACAGATTAATAAAGATCCCGCCAACGATGACCCAGGATAAGAAGTGAGGCAAATACAGCAGCGTCTGTACGGAACGTTTCAACCACATTCTGCGCATTTCATTCAGCAGCAAGGCTAGCAGGAGCGGTGCGGGAAAGCCGAATACAATCGAGAGGAGGCTAAGGATAAGCGTATTGCGAAGGATCTGGAAAAACTCTGCGAACTGGAACATGTTCTTGAAGTGGAGGAAACCAGCCCATGGACTTTCCCATATCCCCATAAACATGTTGTAATTTTTAAAAGCAATAATGTTGCCGCCGATCGGAACATACTTGAACACAATGAAGTGTATGATGCCTGGAAGCGCAATTAGGAACAACACGAGCGCATCTCGTTTGGAGGCATTTCGGAACATGCGGATCTACCCCTTTCCCCACAAAATCGTGCTAAGTCAAACGGAGCCGTCCGATTAAGGACGGCTCCGTTTATTCAGACTGTTACATTACAAGGCTTACGATCCGTCGCTGTTACTTTTTGTTATGGAATTTGTTGTACCAGGCGGTTGCTTCTTCGATGGCCTGATCGCCGCCGCGTCTCTTCCATTCTTTGACGAACTCGTCGAAGGAAGCATCCAAGTCTGCCTTGCCTGTGATAACCTTGGCGAACATATCCATGAACAAGGTTCCTCCGCCAAAGGCAAGCTCCGGGCGGGTTTTCAGAGCTTCGAGCACCGGCATATGCAAGCCGTCATTTTTATAAATCGATTGATTAGCTGCATCCAGGCCTTTGGTCAGTAATTCTGCGTTCGGGTCGACAGCAAGGACAAGGGGATCCAGTCGGCCGTCTTTACGAGGGTTTCCGGTTGCACGGAAGAATTCATTCGCGTCATTCTCGGTATTCGCTTTGCTGTTGGCATCGTATTTCACTTTGCCATTCTCCATCGTGTAATTGTATCCTTCGATGCCGTAGGCAAAAAACTTCTCCGCTTTTTCATCCGACCAAGCCCAATCCAGAAACTTGATTACATTAATAGCATTTTTACTGGAAGAAGGAATGACCCATACGAAGCCGATTTGATCGCTGACAGGAGACAACCCTTTGCCTTTAGGTCCTTCAGGTCCCGGAAGCATAGATATTTTGACGTTTTTCTCATTTACGAATAAGCTTGGCTGCCAATCGGCTGCATAATTGGGAACGTCGTGCATCCAGGAGCCGCCTTTGCCTTGTTTGATGCCGGCGCGCCAATCGCTGCTTTTGTTCGTGAAGAGGTTCGGGTTAATGTAACCCTTTTCATATAAGTTTTTCCAAAATTTCAAGCCTTCCTTGATCTCGGGCTGGATAAGTCCAGCTTGAAGCTTGCCGTCTCTGAGAATCCATTCTCTGGGATGAACGCCGAATTCCTTGAAAAAGATATCTCCATAATCCAAATTTTCTCTTACATAGAAACCATATTCATCATTGGGATCGCCATTTCCGTTCATGTCCTGCACTTTGACTGCTTCAAAATATTTCAAGTAATCGTCCAATGTTTTGGGCTGCTGCATATTTAATTTATCCAGCCAGTCTTGCCTCATGTAGATGACTCTGTACGCTGGAACTGCTGCAAGGGAAGGGATGCCGTATATTTTACCGTCTTTTGAGATTTTCGGACTGTCCCATTGCTCTTTTGCTATTTTTTTCTTAATGTTCGGTCCGTATTTATCTAGAAGTTCGTTGAGTGGGGTAAATACGTTTTGTTCCACAGCGCCCGGGTGGATGGTGGATAGAATACTATCTGTCCTTACCAGATCGGGTAAGTCTTTGGAGGCGAAGCGGACTGTCATCTGCTGCACAAAATCTGCATTATGTCCTACAAATTCATACTTGAGATTAAATCCAGACAGCTTGGATAATTCCTTGGTGTAGATATCGTCCTCCTTGTACTGCATGGCGTACTTAGCCAGGGTGTGTGAGAGCAGGATGCTGACATTCTTCGGGCCATCTGTGCTGGTTTCCTTGGATTCGTCCTTGCTGCTGCATGCTGAAATTACCGTAACGGCTAGCAGGGAGACTGCCATCATACCGGCAACTCGCTTCTTCTCAAATACGTTTTTCATAACATACCCCTTTCTGGCCCCAACTGGATTGTGTTCAAAATCAATATAGGTTGCCAAGGGTTTGATAAGCAATTATCAAATGATAAGAAGCGGTTTGCTATAATGATAAGGAAATGAGCGATACTGATAACTGCTCGAAAGCCCTAGTCCGACAAGGATTGTTCACGGAATTTCCCAGGTGAGGTGCCGAAGAACTGCTTATAGGCTCGAGTGAAGTTGGTCACGTTCGTATAGCGAAGCTGATCCGCAATTTCCTTGATGGGTTTGTTAGAATGGCATAACCATTCCTTGGCTTTCTGCATGCGGTGTTCCATCAAATACTCGCTGAATGATTTGTTCGTCTCTTCTTTGAATAGCCGCCTCAAATGGGAGGGGGACACACGGAACTCTTCCGCTAGCTGCTGTAAAGTCAAGTCGGTTTGATAATGCTCTTCCAAATAATGCAGAACCTGGTTGATCAGTTTCGTTTGCCGGCTTATCGACAGATCGTTGATTCGCAGCTGCACAGCTGGAAAAACGGTGCCTGATAACCAGTTCTGAACCTCAAGAATGGTTGGCTGAGCATGCAGCTCCTTGTAAGGATCTACTCCTAACGCTTCTTGCAGATTACCTCCATAACGATGCAGCATATTTTCCAGTTCACCAAGCAGATAGGCAAATGAACCGATCACGGCTTCCGCACTGTGAATATACTTTGGAAGCTCTAAGATGAGCGAGGACAAATCGCTCTCGGCTTCTTCGAGATTTCCATTCATGACCTGGTACACGATCGTTTTCTGAATTTCACTGAAATTATGGGTCATCTCTATGTCTTGTTCATCGATGCGGCTATGGCTTATGGTGACATTCGGCCCCAGTAAGAGGCGGTGACGCAGAAGTGCCAATGCATCTTGGTGACAATCATGAATATTCGTATACCCTGTTCGAAACGGACTTACAGCGATACTCACCGTGAACTGGAAATACTGACTTATATACTTGCGAATATCGTCCATCAAATGATTCAGATGGTTCGCGGAGGCTGCATCAAGTGCAGCTTCTGCGTTAATCATGACGGCCAAGAGTCCCGGTTGAGTGGCTGTTGTCAGGCACGGAAATGCTTCTCCGAGAATTTCTTCAATTATTTTGCGCATGGAGTAGTGGATCAGGGTTCGGTCCTTCTCTTTGTACTTGTGACTGAAATTCACGAACTGGTCAACGGCAACAACCGCTACGCAGAAGTGGTTCCCTTTCATCGGGAGCTGGAAACGTGTTACATGCTGGGCCATTTGCGACTCCGACATTTCTCCTAGCAGAAGCTGCTGAATAATACTTTGCTGCAAATAAGGGGATTGCTCGTGGAGCTCCTTTTTAAGCTGACTGTTGGCCCTAACCATGTTCTCGATCCAAGTATCCAATGCCTTCAATCCGTCTGTAATTAAATGCGGACCCTCCAGCGGAGAAATTGATTTTTGCAGGATTCGAGCAATCGGATTGTAGAGCCTATAAGAACCCAATAGTGCGACAAGGATCCATACAACTAGAATAATGGCTGCAGTTGCCCATGTAATGACACGTATGGAATCAGAGCGCGATGTCAACACCTTGGTGGGCGTCACGATAATATAGGTCCAGTCCGCAAACTGAGAGGTTTGAGCCGATACTGTGTAATCGATCCCATCAAGCTCATAATGACTAGGGAGCTTTCGTGTCGTCCCGTCTTGCCCTCCGAGAGAGTACAGATTCAATCGGGTACCGATGTCGTTCGTATCCTTGCTGACCACAATTTTCCCATTCTCGTCGACAATCAATATTTTACTGGCCATGCCCTCCGACAAAGAGGATAAAAACTTAATCAGCTCATGCACACTCACATGAAGAATAATCAGGCCGTCGGTATAGTTAGTCGATAAGGGAACCGGACGGAATAACAGCAGGTCTTCCCGATTTCGATTCGGGTCAGGAATCACCATGAAGGAAGAATTATAGAGAGGCTTTCCCTGAGTTACAATGTCCTTGATCTGCACGTCCGTCAGTTTATTGGAATCGGTAGTATTGGTATAGGTGTAATTGTATTTGAGATAAGCAAGCGTGACATGAAATTTGATTGTGGACAGACTGCTTTCCCTGCGAATCACTTCGGAAACCTCGAGGGTTTCATTCAGATGATCGATAGTGGGGCCCAATTGGATAGATTTCTCCAACGAGAGGTTAGTAGCGAGACGGATCGAGGTAATATGTAGGCTTTTAATCAGATTGTTCATTTGGAACTGGATTTGATTGAGTGCGGCTGTATGGTTCGCATTCACTTCGTTCTGCATGCTGCGTGCGGTCAAATAAGAAGAAGATAGTCCTACGATAAGAACAGGCGCAATACTAAGAAGCAGGGAAAAGAGAGTTAGCTTGCGTTTAAAGGACAATTTACTGAAGAATGAGGAAAGCGTTTTCACGTTAAATTCCACCGCCTTCTTAATCATCTTACCTATGATCATAGGACCCATTCCGTCTTTTGTCCACCCTCAAATAGGATCCAAAGCATGTCTATACTCGCTTGGTGTTTGCCCTCGAATTTCACGGAATACACGCAGAAAGGTACGATAAGATTCGAACCCGACCTCAGCGGCAATGTCCGCCATAGACATCTCTGTAGAGACGAGCAAGCTGGCGGCACTCTTGATTCGCAAACCGTGCAGATAGGTTAGAAAGCTTTGGCCGACGTGTTCTTTGAACAAGCGGCTAATGTAAGGGGTGCTCACACGAAATTGCCGCGATACCGATTCCAACGTGAGCTTCTCCCGATAATGAACATGCAGATACTGAAGCACCTTCCAGAAATTAATCTTGTTGTCTGTTGGTTCCACAGGAATGGTTGGGGCAGCGACCTGCTGAGAGGCGCGAACGAATAACAGCATCGCTTCTGTCAGCTTGACACGAATGAGGCTGCTTCGACCGACGGAATCAAGATGGTTGTACTCCTCATGTAATATTTCCAATATACTTCTCATACGTTCAGCCTGAGGTGGAGAGAAATTGACGAATGGAGGTATACTCGAGCCAATTTGAAAAAGCAGGCTGGACAGCTCTGATTCGTACGAAGAGCCGAGCAGCATGTTGATATCGAACATACAGCAATATTTGGTTACCGACATGCCGCTCTCGCATTCGATTTGATGCATATGGTGCGGAAGCAGGAAGGAAGAAGCGCCATCCTGGAGCTGATGCCTGGTGCCGTTAATGATCTCGACTCCTCGCCCTTCCAGTACGAAGGTCAGCTCCACTACATCGTGATGATGAAGAGGCGTCTTACGGACGTTATGGATAGAGATATAGAAAGGGAGATTCCCTTTAAAAATAGTTCGATTAGCCACAATATCCTCATATAGCGGATAAACGGTCATGCGAGATTCCCCCGGTTGTGATTTGACAGAACCCATTTCGGTTTTGGCGCACGAGCTCATTGGTTCTATTATAACATGAAATACAGGATTGATTGATTCCTATCTCAGGAGGATGAGAACTATGAGTGACAGTAAGCTCGCATTATTAGGTGGAACCAAAGCAGTAACTTTAGAGCAAGGCAATCTTTTTACATGGCCTATTATTACGCAAGAAGATGAGGATGCAGCATTAGACGTCTTGCGCAGAGGGGCTATGTCTGGTACGGATGTGACCCTGCAGTTCGAGGATGACTTCCGCAAGTGGCTGGATGTAGACTATGCCCTGGGCTTCCATAATGGAACGTCCTCCCTGCAAGCAGCTATGTATGGATGCGGCATTGGGGTCGGGGATGAAGTCATCTGTCCGAGCGTCACCTATTGGGCTTCTTGTACGCCTGCCTACACACTTGGAGCTACCGTTGTATTCGCGGACATTGATCCCGTCACATTGTGTATAGATCCTAAGGATATTGAGCATCGCATCGGCGAACGCACGAAGGCGATTATTGTTGTTCATTATTTTGGCTATCCCGCTGATATGGATGAGATCATGGCGATTGCCCGGAAGCATAATTTGAAGGTTATTGAAGACGTCTCCCATGCACATGGAGGAATCTATAAAGGCAAGAAGCTAGGGACGATAGGCGATGTGGGAGCTATGTCGCTTATGTCTGGTAAAGCGTTGGCTATCGGTGAAGCAGGGATGCTGGTTACTAATAATAGGGAAATTTATGAACGCTCTATTGCGTTAGGACATTACGAACGGAACAATAGTCAGATTATACAAAGTGAAGCGCTCTTGCCTTATATCGGGCTGCCTCTGGGCGGATATAAATTCCGTATGCACCAGATGAGCTCTGCGGTCGGCCGTGTTCAGCTTAAGCACTACGATGAGCGGAATGAGGAAATCGGTCGCGCTATGAATTATTTCTGGGATTTGCTTGAAGGCGTTCCAGGGCTAAGAGCGCATCGTCCTGCGAAAGGGTCCGGCAGCTATATGGGAGGCTGGTACGCAGCGCATGGCCACTACAAGCCGGAGGAGCTCGGCGGGCTGTCGGTTACTCGGTTTACTGAAGCTGTCCGGGCAGAAGGTGTAGAGAATTGTAATCCAGGTTGTAATATTCCGCTGCACCAGCATCTTTTGTTTAAGGAAGCGGATGTGTACAACCACGGTAAACCTACCCGGATCGCCAACGCAGGAAGGGATGTAAGACAATTGGACGGAGATTTGCCGGCGAGCGAAGCGGTCTCGACACATTTGTACAGCATACCTTGGTTCAAGCATTTCCGGAAAGCTGAGATTGAGCAGCACGCTCTCGCATTCCGCAAAGCAGCGGAGAACTATAAGGAGCTGCTGGCTAGCGATAAAGGGAATCCTGTTACCCTTGGCGGATGGAGCATGTTTGCACGGAGATAATCAGAGAAGAGTAAAGAGGCAGTGCCGTCATTCAGGACCGGCACTGTCTCTTTGATTTTCCTGCTTTATCCTTTATAGTGGGATCAGAAGAGCAAGTGAGTTGATTTAGGAGGAATAGTCAGAATGGATAAAGTGATGTTCATAGAAATCGGAACAGGAATTGACCTTCATGGTCAGAACGTAACCAAAGCAGCAGTTAGAGCGGTGCAGAATGCGATCCATCATAACTCGATGCCAGGGATCCGATCCGTGCTTCCTGGAAATGACCTGAATAACATGAAAGTAAACGTTCGTCTGGCAGTACCTGTTGATCGGGATAAACTGGACTTGGCGTTGGTGAAGGCAGAGCTTCCTTACGGTCAAGTTACCTTTGATGTTGTGGATGGGGGCATGCTTACAAGCAGCGGAATTGTCCTCGCGGATAAAGAAGATCAGAACGATCTGGTGTATGTGGTCATTGCTTCGGTGGAAGTGGGTTACTAAGTTAATATGGTTATGGTCTGGGTAAGCGTTGTGATCGCAGTTGCAGCGGTAAGCTATTTGCTGTGTGAAACATTGTTGGTGCGACGCACGGAACATTGGCTTGGCACTCCGGATCTCTCGAAATTTACTTAGGAAGCACTTCTACATTAATCGTGGATTGGGCACAGTGAAGCTTCCTGTCAGGTTCGCTTGTCCGCCGGAGATTGCTGTTTTTCATATTGGCGGCAAAGTATAGACGAAGGAGATAACTTGTGGAGCATATGGATAGGCTTAAGAGGGCTCTACCTGCATTTGGATTAAACCCCGAGACATTGATAATAGAGAAAAGGCTTCAACCCGATAGCTGGCATGGGGATCTGCATTTCAAGATTAAAATTAACGATCAGGCATTCTCGGCGAGATTCATCGGCAGGAAGCGATATGAACATCAAGTATATGCCGAGTTAACAGATGAGGTTCTGTCCGAGCAGATTAGATTTAGCATCTACCTCTGGGAGTCTGGGATACCGTTTATGAAGCATAGGCCGACAGCAGCGGGGGAGCTTTTTCATCGGGTCAAGGTTGGTGAGGAGGATTGGAGGTTCGTTCTGTTCGAATGGCTTGAGGGCGAACATTTGACGCACGGATCGGTAACGGTTGCGGAGAGATTTGGCAGGATGGCAAGGGAAATAAATGATTTCTCATCCGGCTATAGAAGTGAGATCTTTACTAAACAATCTCATGTTCAAGGCTCAGAGCAGTTTCTGACAATGATCCGTAATCAGTGGGAACTAACAAGTCTTTCACCTGACTCCAACGACCTTCTCCAGCACTACGTGACTTTAATACAATATCATATTGAACAGGCAAGATCGGATTTGCTCGAGTTCGTCATTCAGTCCGATCTCAATCCGCTTAATGTTCTTTGGAACAAGAATGAGGAAATATGCGGAATTGTTGATTTTGAATCCATTACTTATACAGATCGGGTTGAAGGATTGGCCTGGTTGATCAAATGGTACTCCAGAACGGGCGGGGTCGGCTCACATGAAATGTCACCCGTTCTTGCTGAGACTGTATTGCGCGGATATGGTGCAGACAATCTGTTAACGCGAAAGGAGCTTCAGAGGCTTCCGTCACTGCTATGGCTAAGCGGCTGTTTGAACTGGAATTTCACGGCGAGAACAATTGAATTGCTTAAGAATGGGGATGACTTTCAGTTACAAGAGCAGTTGAAGAAATATTTGAAGCGCGGAGAGAAGCTTGTTGGGCTTGTGTGAAGCTTGCGCGAGCAGCGTACGAACAGTCATGTTCAATGCGCTATGTTGACTATGGAAGGAAAAGGGTGCCGATGCAGACTATCTAACTAACGTGTGATGAGTAACTGCAGAACCTGCAGTTAATATCATTTAAACGTAACCTATTTGAAAGATAACTGCAAAACCTGCAGCTAATTATTAGACTTTTATCGAAATGAGCAGGATAGGATAAAATTAACAGTACGAAATGCAGTTAATTTGGTGAATGGCCTCAATCCCAAAAAATTAACTGCAGCTTTTGCAGTAAAAGGGGAGTCGTCGCGAACACACACTTTTAAGCAAGGTAAACACATGAGCTTTATGCAGTCAACTTACTACTTGAAAAACACGAACAAATGTGCGATATATAAGGTGATGGGGATAATTACCATTAACTATTACGATAGACATGTGAGGGCGACCAACCATGATAGTACATGATCATCGGAGATTATTAAGAAGCTATTATGAAATGAAACCGAATTCAATTGAAGTATTACGAGTGCCGAGTCTTCAGTTCATATCACTGGAGGGCAAATGCAAGTTGAATGGCCTAGGATTGCCAGAGGATACAGGCTGGCCGATTTTCAAGATCGTTAATCAACTGAAGAGGATTGCCAAATTCAGGTTGGGCTATCCATTCAAGCTGATGCCTCATGAGTATGTTTGGCATGAACAACAGGAGGACGGTCAATGGTCCTATACTCAGTTGATGCAAGTTCCGGATCTTATTGATTATGACATGTATGAGGAAGCACGAAGGTTGGTAGAGAGAAATCATAAAAACGAACATGTAGCCCCAACGAAGCTGCATCGGGCGGAGCAAGGGAGTTCCATCCAGAAGCTGCATAAAGGACATCATAGAAACATGTCCCGAACACATGAGGAAATTCAAACATTCGCTAGCAACAATGGATACACCGTAAGCGGTAGTCCGAGAATGATTCTAGTCCATTGGTGTGCACACGATCCAGATAAATGGGAGTCCATCATAAGAGTTCCTATTCAATAAGCTTTCTAGATAGACCCTGCAACAGCGATTGGAGCCCATCTTTTTGCCCTTCAACGCGTCTAACTGAACTCAACCACCAAAAACCGTTGGAGTGATCTTCTCCAACGGTATTTCTTATTTGTAAGCCTCCACGAAGTATGTAAGAAAAAGGGTATTTCACAGCTGTCACGAAAGTATTAGAAAATCTTTTTGGATCGGTATGATTTGAGCTCAGAATTCCATCACTTCATGCATCTATTCAATCAGGAGGGATAACGATGGAACAGGCCATTACGGATGGCGACTTGATTGAGCGGGCACGCAGCGGAGATAGCGATGCATTCGGGGAACTCGTAAGGAGGCATCGATCAAAAGCATTCGATTGGGCGCGGAATTTGGCGCGTGATCCGCATCTGGCTGAGGATATCGTTCAGGAGGCGCTGCTGCGGGCATTTATGCATCTGGGGTCGCTGGCAGATCTAGACCGTTTCTTGCCGTGGTTGTATCGCATTGTTCGCAATGAAGCGTTAATGAAGCTGCGTAAAAGTGAGAATTCCGGGAGGGAGCGCACGCTTACAGGTTTTGTGCCAATCGGGAAAGAGGAGAATGAAGTTAATTGGTTTGATTTGGACAGCATTCTACTTTACATGCGTATTACGAGAAACCCTTCGGACGATCCTGGAGATCCATCCGCAAGGTTAGCTCACAAGGAGTTCTTAGAGACGATGCATCATCTCTTACGATGCCTAACTGCAAAGGAGCGCTCTGTTTTTGAAGCTCATTTCTTCAAGCAGCTTTCCCCCGCTGAGATTGCGGACCTATTTCGCACGACGACAGACAACGTATACCAGTCGTTAGCACGCGCCAGAATCAAGGTCCGAGAGGAGCGGGTGCGTGTGAAGCTTCGCGAATACATACTGGAACGGAAAGATGCGAGTGTGTTAGAGAAGGCGGTGCTCTTTCTAAGGAAGGGATCCTGCGCAAAAGAGTGGAAATCCTGCAAAAATTCGTTTGCAGGCGCGGTATCCGCTATGTTATGTCACATGGGACGCGACGAGTACTCCTTAGCCGATGTAATGGGACTTACAGGTCAGGCGTTTCGGCTTACGATAGAGGAGGAATGCATTGACGTAACAGGTCCCATGATGTATTTCTGGGAGCCGAAGTTTCGGGATGGCTTATTGAATTTGGGCTACGAGAGCAAACACAGCGGAGATGGAGGAATGCCTCCAACACCGTTCATGTTAGGTAAAGGTATTACGCATATTCGGCATTCCATTATGCGTGGGGTGCCCGTTGTTGCCTGGGATTTGTTCACACCGGAATTTGGGATCATCTACGGGTACGACGATGCCGAGCAACTCCTGTACGCAGAGGACAAACGGGCGAAGAAAACAATCCGTTACGATCAGTTCGGAAGAGGTGCTTCAGGAGGTTTGTTCGTAATATCAGTAACGGAAGAAGCTTCAATCTCCTACTGGACCGCTGTCAAAAATGCACTCCATATGGCAATCCGACACATGCATGGTGAACTGACTTTCGTTGGTTATGTATGCGGCTTGGATGCTTATGACTGTTGGATCACAGCTTATCGAAGGCGCAGTGTTGATCCACTAGGGAATGCATACACCGCTGAGATCGCGGCAGACGCGAGGGAGCATGCGGCTTCGTTCTTGCGCAAGCTGGAGCAGCAGTTGGCGAGCGCGGGTTATACGGATAGCTCCGCAATCGCCGCAGAGGCTGCACGATGGTACGAGAATATTGCTGCTGCGTTAGGAGAGTTATGTGGGTTATTCCCTTTTCCTGCTGGCGGCTCACCGAACGATCCGGTGCAGGCCGAGATGGCGATTCAGATACTTGAACGAGTGAAGCAGGAAGAGGAAGCAGCGATCTCGGAGTTAATTAAGCTAAGTAAAGGTATGGATTGGATTTAAGCCAGGATAGGACTACACCTTATTATTGGAGGCGATGAAATGAACGCGCAAACTGCAAAAGTAATTGAAGGCTGCAAATACAACGGAAGCAGGAGTAATCTATCCATAATAAATGCTTACAGCGCGTGTTTTAAGTACTGGAACAGACCTCATGTGCACACCCCATGGTTGTATGGGGCAATAGCTATCCCTTTTCTTTTTCGCGTTGGTAAAGATGTGAACACCGGCCCGATACTACACGAGCTGCCTTACAACCGCATCGTTGATTTGTTGAACAACCTCGGTGTGAGGGTAGAGGGTATAAGCGGAACAGCAGCCGGGAATGAACTCGATTCCCTTCGCAAGAAAGCTTGGGATGCGGCAAGATCGGCCATTGATGCAGGATATCCATGCTTCGGGCAAGGGGTATATTTCAATTACGGGGAGACCAGCGTCATACAGGGCTACGATGCAGCGGAGGCTGTGTATATATCCAGCTGCTGGCATGACACTCAATTGATCTCTTGGAAGTCGCTTGGTGAACGGGATGGACTTATTGACCTTCACTGGATGATGCTTGATGGCGTGGCGGAAAATGACGTTCGGACCATAAGGGACGCACTCGTGCTTGCTGTGCAATTTGCAGAGGGAAGTCTGACCGGGCCCGAGACGCTTGTAGCAGCCGCAGCTTATGAGCACTGGGTGACTGCGCTCAGAAATGGCATTGTAGACGGCTGGTACTTCGCATACAATACGCATGAATGGGATACTTGCCGAACGAACGGATACAAATTTTTGATAGAAGCCAAAGGACGTCTTGGAGATCACTCACCTGCAGCACTTGATGATGCTATTGCCTGCTTCAAGAAGGTTAGTGAGAAGTTTAATCAAATCTATCAATTGTTCCCATGGGAACAGCCGCGTGGATTAATTGAAGACACCGAACGTCGATTGGAAGCGGCCAAGCTTCTTGACGATGCCAAATATCATGACGCTGAGGCGATCGATGCATTCCGCAGAGTCATTGATGCCTTGTAATCTATATGATGAAACTAATCAGGAGGCGATCGTATCATTAAAGTAAGCTTGGAAGACTATCGATTCAAAGGTTTCCATAAATCACACATAGGGGCATTGAAGTCGTCCTTAGACTACTTTAATATTCCATGCTCCTCCTCTTGGATATATGGCATGACAGGAAGCGCCTTCGTTACCGTTGTGGATGAGCGCATGTCAGCGCCCAATACCGGAGAACCTGAGGCAGAGATGTTCCAGCTCGCCGCTCACTTAGGGCTTGATGTTGCAGGATTTCATACTTTTGCGGATATAGAAACGTTCAACAGGCTGCAGCAAGAATGCTGGAATGCGGCCAGGGCTTCCCTTGATCGCGGACTGCCTGTCTTTGCCAAGGAATTGGACTTGGGGAATGAGACGTCTCTTGTATATGGTTATAACGATACGGGGTACTTCACACACTCCTGGCATGCCGGCACCGGACATGAAGGCTATGACGATGTCATCCCGTGGACCATGCTGGGGCGTAATTATTGTCCATGTTTCTCCTGTCGAACACGTGCACTAGAAGGGAGTTGGTCCAGGGACGATGTCTTTACTGGCAAGCAAGAGGAAGGCGGTTTCATCTCTATGCATTGGGTATCGCCAATAACCCCATCTGATGATCTAACTGCACTCCGCGCAGCCATGAAATTCTATGTGGAATTCGCCAAGCTTGGGACTTTCGAGTGGGGCGGGCGCATTTACTACAATGGTATTGCAGCCTACGATCAATGGATTGGAGCACTGAGAAACAATACCATTCTCGCTTTTTACATGGGTTACTATGCTGACATCATGCATGAAAGCCGACGATATGCACGGTTGTTCCTGAGTGAGGCAAGTGTGAAGTTTGGCGGTGCGCTAGCGAATGACCTTGCCCGCATGGCCGAGCATTATAAAAATATCGAAGAAGAGTTCCGATTACTGAACAACATGTTTCCGTGGAGCCAGCCGCACACCCCCATTGATGATCCGGATCGTAGGCAGGAAGCGGTGAAGCTCTTGTCACGAATTCGAGAGTTAGAGGCGGAAGGGATCCGAATGATAGAAAAGCTTGAAGAATCAACAAGGCAGCATTCTGCAGTGCGCGCTCCAAACTGAACATTATGTTTCTAAGACCTGGTCAGAGGGGATTTTGTCACCGCTAGGCCAGGTTTTTCAATTTTATTTTTTGAGCTGAGCTGGCTAGTTTTCTATTTGGATCCTTATTTCAATTTCGATGTTTAACGCTTGCGGGTGATGCGGTAGATCTCGGAAATTATTAAGTAACCGAGCCAAATCATAAGCACAATTCCAACAAGGTTCAAAATGAGTGAGACATAACCCGACACGCCGGATCCAAATATACTCGGCACATCAGATTGTTTAATGCTTGTGAAGATAAAGCCTACAATGAACCCTATGAATATCTTGATCATTTTCTCCATCTTTTCATCACCTTTCAAAAATATAATTTCCAATATATGAAACTATACCATTATTATACTTGTTTTAAGGGGATAAGTTAGTAATTAAAAAACGAGGAGGATCAACTCATTGCAAAATATGGGCAGGAATATCTAGACTACATGTCAAAGACACGCTATCGGCTTTATGCGATTTTTCATTGTATTTTCCGGATCTGCAGCCCTGGTGGTTATTTCCGTAAGAAGCTATATGACATATTACTAAGCTGTTCCGACCCGTCTGCAGATAAGCCACTTTACTACTGCCTATTTTAGCCATTCTGGCATTCCAGCATCATTTAGCCAATCCAACTATCCTCTATTCCGCGTGAACCCTGCCCAATACCTCTGAAACCAGCTCAATAACCAATAGTAAAATTTGCTATCTCAGCAAAGCCCACCTCTCCCGCTCAATTAACCTATACTATCACTGACTAAACCGTTCTCAACGCGAGGTCTTAGCTCAACCACCAAGAACCTTATCGAATGTCTGGTAGGGTTTTTCGTGTTATAGCAAATTATGGTAAGCAGCTCAG
Organism: Paenibacillus sp. J2R1T-4; assembly: GCF_059692235.1. NCBI lineage: Bacteria > Bacillati > Bacillota > Bacilli > Caryophanales > Paenibacillaceae > Paenibacillus > Paenibacillus sp. J2R1T-4. The sequence goes on from NZ_JCAUBA010000012.1 coordinate 229,051, forward strand.
CCTTTCCATATAAATTGTTTACATGCATTTGATACTAGGATAATAATTCACCTGTAATCTGATAGCAGTCCCCTTAATCACAGCGTAATCCACCACAATAAATGGAGGTAATGACAATGCGGATCAATCTACTAGGAGATTTTCATTATTCGCGGATGGAGAACGGTACAGAAGAGATGCTGCAGGCAAGAGATAAAGCATTCCAGGCCATGCTTAGCAGCTTTCTGGAAATGGAAGGACAATTCCATATTTCATTGGGTGATCTCACACATGAGGGATATCCGGAAGAATTCCAATATGTATTCGACCAAGTTGACGCAAGCGGCCGCAATTTCATCCATGTGCTGGGCAACCACGATACGTATTCCATCCCCAAGGCAGACATACTGGGTATTACCAGGCAACAACGATATAGCGCAGTCGACACCGATGAAGTACTGCTGATCTTCCTGGATTCCACGAAAGAGATGGATCATGATGATTGGGGCGGAGAGATGGATGCCGAGCAGCTGGAATGGTTGCAAGCTCAACTCGAACGCTCAGGGGATAAGCCGGTATTCGTGTTCGCCCACCATCCGATATATGAAACAACTACAAGATCAACAATGGATAAATTATCAATTCACCCTCAGTTCGATATGAAATCGATATTGAGTCAAAAGAAAGGGCTTGGGTTTTACTTTTGCGGCCACAATCATGCAAACTCGATCTTTCAGGAGAACGGTTGGCATTATATTCAGACGGCGGCATGCCTCGATATTCCTGCAATTCGCACCGTTGAGCTTAAGGACGGTCAAGTACGGACACAATTGCTGACGATGGATCACGAGGAGTTAATGACTCATATTGCCTGCTTTAATACCCGGATGAAGGGATTCGCTCCTGTTCTGGATGCGCGCGGAGCCGACACGGACTGGGTTCTAGAGGTTAACCTGCTGGAAGCTGTTAAATAACAGGCTCTCGTTTGACCATACTCGAACAGAAAGCAAAGGTGAATTTCATTGGCACAGATTACATTAAAGCATATTGAGAAAAGCTTTGGTCAAGAGAGTGTCGTGAAGGACTTGAATCTGACTATTCAGGATGGATCATTCACAGTCCTGGTAGGCCCATCGGGTTGCGGCAAGTCGACAACACTCCGGATGATAGCGGGACTAGAGCAGCAATCTGGCGGTGAAATCTGGATTGGGGACCGCTGCGTCAATCAAGTGGAGCCAGGTAAAAGGAACGTCGCTATGGTGTTCCAGAATTACGCGCTGTACCCCATGATGACAGTCAAGGAAAATATTGAATTCGGGCTCGTTAACCGTAAAGTTCCTAGAGCAGAACGAGATCGACTAATCCAAGAGATTACCGAGATCGTGGGGTTAACCGAGTATTTGAACAAAAAGCCGCAGGCTCTCTCTGGCGGACAGAGACAACGGGTGGCATTAGCTCGGGCGATGGTCAAGAGTCCTGCGGTATTCCTGATGGATGAGCCTTTGTCCAATCTCGATGCGAAGCTTAGAAGCCAGATGCGGACAGAGCTGATTCAGCTTCACAAACGACTCGGTGCCACATTCGTATATGTCACGCATGATCAAGTGGAGGCTATGTCGATGGGGGATCAGATCATTATTATGGACAAGGGCCGCGTGCAGCAAGCGGATAACCCTATGTCGATCTATTATGATCCAGCCAATATGTTCACCGCTCAATTTATCGGCACGCCGCCCATGAATATTATGAAATGCTCGGATCTGCCAGGGATAGTGGCATTTACGGCGGGGAATAGTGACTCCCACTACGTGGGCTTCAGACCGGAAAAGGCGATCATTTCCGAAGAAGTTAAGCATGATCGACTATCCATCGCGGCCAGAATCATTACTCGTGAAACGTTAGGTGCCGAAATCATTTATCAGCTGGAGTCGAAGGTAGGGACGTTCTCCGTGAAAAGCTTCCTCAAACCGCTGGAACAAGTGTCGGATGTGTATATCTCGGTCTCTTACTCGGATTTATATTATTTTGACAGAAGCGGGCTTAGAAATCGGGAGGCAGACAAAGCGGAAACTCGGAGATTGGTAGCGGGGGGCTCGCATTAATGCCTGTATGGAATCGGCTTCGCCCTTATATTATGGTTGCGCCTGCGATTATTGTCTTTTCTATCTTTTTCATTTACCCGATTTTTTACATGATTTATTTGAGCTTGCATTCCTGGGATTTTATTAGTCCAGATAAGGATTTCGTAGGGCTTGAGAATTTCACAGAGCTATTCGACACCAGAGAATTCCGCCAGGTGCTTAACAATTCCTTGAACTATACCCTCCTGACGGTCTCGTTGACCACGATGATTTCCTTGTTTCTTGCCATGTGGTTGAACAGAAAGGGAATGTTATACGGAATTGTACAGGGAGCGATCTTCAGTCCGCATATCATCTCGCTTGTGTCGGTATCGCTTGTGTGGATGTGGCTTATGGATCCGCAATTCGGATTATTGAACTGGTTCCTGGAGCTGTTGGGTTTGCAAAAGTTGGAGTGGCTAAGCAGTCCTAAGAGCTCACTCGGTTCACTGGTTCTCGTAGCGGTATGGAAGGGTGTAGGGTTCAATACGCTAGTGTTTATTGCAGGGCTGCAGAGTATACCTAAGGATATGTTCGAGGCTGCGGCACTGGACGAATCGGGCAGGTGGAGAACCTTTTACAAGATCACACTGCCCATGCTGTCTCCGACATTGTTTTTCCTGGTCATTATCAACATGATTGGATCCTTCCAGGTGTTCGAGACGATCGCTATCATGACACAAGGCGGACCGGTGAACTCCACGAATACGCTAGTCTTTTATATTTATCAATATGGCTTCAGATTTTTCAAAATCGGTTATGCATCTGCTGCTGGTGTTGTGCTGTTAGCGGTTGTAGGACTGCTTACCTTGTTGTATTTCAAGCTGCTAAGCCGAAAAGTCCATTACCGGTAGGAAGGTAGAGGGAATATGCCAATTACAAAGCCATTACTGAAATCGATGAATCTGCTAGGCATGATCCTCTTGGTTGCTGCTTTTGCTACACCATTCGTATGGATGATCTCTACATCGCTCAAATCGTATACGGAAACCGTCATCTTCCCGCCCATCTGGGTCCCAAAGGAGATCAAATGGAGCAACTTCGCTGAGGCGTGGAACTCGGGTCCCTTTTTAAGATATTTCATGAACAGTGTCATCGTCTCAGTAGGGATTCTCGTTTTGCAGTTTATGACCATCATTCCGGCTGCATACGCATTCGCTAGATATCGTTTCACAGGAGATCGGATTTTATTCGGTGTAACGATGATTACTCTGATGATTCCCGGACAGTTGATTTTCCTCCCCGTTTTTTTGCTGCTTAGTAAGTGGGGGCTGCTCAATTCGCTGCTTGCGTTGATTCTGCCTTTTGCTTCAAGCGCCTTTGGTATTTTTCTGCTGAGGCAGTCGTTCAAACAAGTCCAGGAAGAGCTGATCGAGGCGGCCAGACTGGATGATGCAAGCGAGTGGAAGATCATTCGAAAGATCATGGTGCCTATGGCCAAACCAACTCTGGTGACCTTTGCCTTATTCAGCTTTATTGCGCATTGGAACGATTACTTCTGGCCGCTCGTTATGACGACGACGGAAGCAGCAAGAACTTTGCCTATAGGAATTGCCAAGATACGGGAGGTGGATGGAGGAACCGCTTGGCACATTTTGATGGCAGGCAATCTGATTCTGGTCATTCCGATCTTGATCGTATTCTTTATGGCGCAACGGCAAATTATCAAGGCTTTCGTGTACACAGGTGTCAAATAACACACTCATACTATTATTGGAGGGTTACCTAGTGAAAAAGTTAACGATCGCTGCTGCGGCAATGTCACTGATCTTCACAATGACAGCATGTTCTTCCGGTACCAACTCTGCTTCAGGCAGCACTACTACTTCTGCAGGCCAGACCAACAATGCGGCAGCCACAAGCACACCTAAGAAGAAGGTCGAGATTAATTATTGGTACTCCTGGGGAGATAAGATCGGCGAGAACAATGAGAATCTGGTGAAAAAATTTAACGAATCACAGGACGAAGTCGTCGTGAAGGCCACCTTCCAAGGTTCTTATGATGAGCAGCACTCCAAAGCCCAAGCCGCATTCGCGGCGGGAAATGCGCCTGAGGTTTGGCAAAATGAAATTGCATCCATTGGCATCTTCGCCAAGGCAGGCATGACGGAAGATTTAACCCCTTTTGTGAACCGAGATAAAGTGGATATGAAAGATTTTATCCCTGGATTAATGGGCAATTCTTATTTAGATGGAAAGCTGTATGGACTTCCGTATTTGCGCAGCACACCGTTATTATACTTCAATAAGACGATCTTAAAAGAAGCTGGACTTGACCCTAACGGTCCGAAGAACTGGAAGGAATTTGAAGAGTATGCGCGCAAGACTACGGTTACAGGTAAACGTGTAGGCATCACAATGCCTATAGATATCTGGTTCTACGAAGCATTCGTAGCTCAAAGCGGCGGGAAGATGATTAGCGACGATGGCAAGAAGGCAGAGTTCAACTCTGAAGCAGGTATCGAGCCGCTTAAATTCATCCTTAAGCTGAAGCAAGAAGGGATCATTAAAGTACCAACAACGGATGACGCTGGAACACTTGCGAAAGTGGACTTTCAGAACCAACGCTCCGCTATGTTATTCTCTTCAACAGCTGACTTGACCAAGCAGATGCAAGTCGCTCAAGAATCCGGGTTTGAATTGGGGACAAGCTATATGCCGGCCAACAAAAACTATGGTGTTCCGACAGGCGGCGCGAACCTGGTCATGACGGCAAAATTGTCCAAAGAGAAACAGGATGCAGCATGGAAATTCATTCATTGGATGACTTCCAAAGAGCAAACGATCTATGCCAGCTCCTTTACAGGCTATTTGCCTAGCCGTATTAGTGCCGTTAACAGCGATGAAATGAAGAAATTGTACGCTGAAAAGCCATTGTTCAAGGTAGCTGTAGATCAATTGGAGCATGCAAGACCTCGACCTATGCTTAAGGCTTATCCGGAAATTGCAAAGATCATCAAGGATCAAATCGCCCTAGCTATTGTAGATCCATCGATAACTGCCGAGAAGACTATAGCAGAAGCAGGTACAAAAGCAGATAAGCTGTTAAGTAAATAAGATTTGTACATGCAAGAAGACTCGTATGAACGATTCATGTTCATGCGAGTTTTTTTCATAGTGAATGTTTAAAACAACAATAACGTATCTAGTAACAATCAAAATATATTGCAAAACAATAAATTATGTGTTAAATTCAATTTTAATATGACAATTATTAAGGGAGGTATAACCATGGACATTAACAATCTGATTATTGACAATATTGCTAACCCCCATGAGCTGGAGAGATTGTTTAGAAAAGAACCCGAAGCATTTAAAAAGTCATTCTCATACGCCTGGGAACAAAACCCTGATTCGAAGGTTCTTGCCGTTTGGTATGAAAGATTGCATTTCAAGGAGACGGCAAGTACAGAAAAAGCTTCCTTGCTTCAGAAAGATTTCTTATTCATGGGCATTTTAGCAATTCTGGCCGGGATTAGCACCAGAATCATTTTTCATTTTGTCGGACAGGAAACAATAGCCCCTGTTAACCTTGTTTTTGGGATACTTCCCTTTATTGCCGCCTATTTTGTATACAATAGCATCCCCAATAAAAATGTTCTTTACACCCTTGCATCGTTATTCCTAATTTCCGGATTATACCTTAATATGCTGCCACTGGAGTTTAAAGACAGTATTATCCTGGCTTATATACACCTTCCCATTTTCTTATGGGTATTATTAGGGCTTGCATTTACAGGAAATGAATATGGCATAGGCCGAACAAGATTAGCCTATCTTAAATTCAATGGGGAATTTTGCATACTCTACGCTAGCATGGCAATTAGCGGAGGGCTGCTAACCGCATTAACCATGCAGTTATTTACATTTGTCGGCATGGATATCTCTGAATTTTATTTTCAAAATGTCGTTTTATTTGGTGCTGCCGCTCTCGCTATTGTGGCTACATATCTGGTATCAAGGAACCTTAAACTTGCTAAAAATATTGCACCCTATATAGCCAAAATTTTTAGTCCTCTTGTACTGGTCACATTGTTGGTTTATCTTATAACAGTTATCTGGGTCGGAAAAAATCCATTCTTAGATCGTAATTTCCTCCTCTCCTTCAACGGAATACTTCTTAGCGTATTGGCCGTCACCATATTCTCCATTACCGAAAGCGGCACAGACGAGAAAAAGAACATTTCGGATTATATCAATTTTGCCCTAATTGTTCTTGCACTTATCATTGACAGTGTGGCTTTATCAGCCATAGTGTTCAGGCTTTCTTCTTATGGGATTACGCCCAACAGACTTGCTGTTTTAGGCGTGAACATACTTATCTGGGCCAATCTAATTTGGATTATGCTCTCCTATATGCGTTTTCTACAAAACAAAACCGGACCTTCAACCATCCAAGATGCCGTTACTAAGTATTTGCCGGTCTACGGACTTTGGGCAGCTTTCGTTACATTTACTTTTCCTTTAATTTTTCATTAGACCAACATTTTTCCGACACCAAAGACCTGGCCATCGGCCGGGTTTTTCAGGAGTATAGAAAGTATAAGTTTTGGGGCGGAACCGAAGGTTACCCCTTTTTAAACGGATATGAAAGTTTAAGTTCTTTACCGTACTGAAGCATCCGGGTAGCGCCCTTTCTTAGTATATCTTTCTTGTTCAAGGGCTTAGCAAAGGAGTTTGCTGGTCAAAAATTCTCTAGCTAAGAGTTCAAATCCAGTCCGCTTCCAGAGATAGGGGACAAAATGTCTCTTATCTCTACGAGACGCTAGGAATAGACTGGAATAGGGGACCTGAGATCCCTAATCATCGAGAAAGCTGTGAATAAAAGGCTTTATTTTCATTTAGGTGACCTGAGTTCCCTTATTCCTTCAGATAAGTGGGCACTGCGAAGGATAAGGGAACTCAGGTCCCTAATTTTTTCTTAATACATCAGAAATTCGAGGGGCTGCCCTTTTTAATTAGTGATAGGGTTAATAAATATTAGAATTTCTTTAGCGGACTGAAGTAGATGTCGATGATTTATACACAGATAGGCTATTTCCGTGAGTTTTCGCGTCTAGATGTACAAAATTTCGACATCTAAGGCCCATTTCGACGGGTTTTGAGTCTATAAGGGGTGCGATTTGAAGAGTTTTGCTCTTCTGTCAAGAAAGTAGACCCCCCTAACTCAGGCAACGTGTCTGTAGTACTCCTGTTCGAAGCGCATCGGTGACATGTAGCCAAGGGTGCTGTTGGATCGTTTTCGGTTATAAAAGAACTCGAGATAGCGGTACAACTTCTCAAACGCTTCTTGTTTGGTTTTGAATTTAGGGTTGCAGTAAATAAACTCACGCTTCAAA